>JAZUKT010000293.1:0-2594 GCA_045643445.1 Eubacteriales bacterium | reverse complement strand
CGCGCCAGCAAAAAGCCAAGCACCGGCATCTCAAAGACGATGCCGAACACGACGAGCATACTGAGAATGAAGCTCATGTAGCTCTGGAAGGAGATGGATGCCGTGATGTCCTTGGAGGCGTTGAAGCCGTAGAAGAATTGCAGCGTCATCGGCAGCACGACCAGATAGCAGAACAGCGCGCCGAGCAGGGTCGAATACAGTGAAACCGGCGTGCCGACTGCGCGGATCAGCAGAAGAAGACTGCCGACCGAATAAACGATCGTATTGAAGAGATGCACTTCGCGGGTGCTGCCCCGTCCGTTTTTGCTTTCCAGATTCATCAGAATACTGTACAGCACTTCCCCGGCAACCGAGGCGAGCAAAAGAAGATAGTACTGCATGGTCGTGGCTCCAAAGAAATACAACATTATGGGTAGTATAGCACAGTTGTGCGTGAAATTCAAGAGACGGAATCACAGAACAGAAAAAATCCCGCAGATTCATTCACTCCGCGGGATTTCTGTATTGTTACCGTAATCTGTCGATTATTTACTCGGCGCCCACAATGTCGAGCATTTTGATCAGATCCTGCATCTTCTTTTCGTACATCCGGCGGTTGCTCGCATACAGACGGCTGAGCGCGTCGCCGTATCGGAGCGAGTCCGCCAGGAGGATCGTCGGTGCCGGATAGAAGAAATTCGCATAGATCTGCACGAACTGATAGGATGCGTTGCTGTAAATAATATCGAGCATTTCGCCGGACTGCGCATCCCGCGTGGTCTGTCCTTTCAGCACCTTGTCATAATAGGCCGGCAGAACCATCTGATGGCCGAAATAGGACATGGCCTCAAAAATGTTCGCCGCGACGTCTCCGTTCGTCGTGATCGGAATGGCGTAGGCGAAAACCTGCTCAGTATCCGAATAGGAACGGTAATTCTCCTGCGTCTCATCCCACTTCGGGTACGGGAGAATACCGAAATTCTTTTCCATTTCGCGGTAGCCGCCGGCAAAGAACATACGGTTCCCTTCAAACAGAGCGCGGCCTTCAAGGAAGGAGGTGTCATCCACCGGGGCGTCTTCCTGCCGGCTGCGGTAATTCACGCAGTTACTGTGGAAGAAAACGTTCAGCTTTTCGTACACGTCGACGTAACGCTCGGACAACGGCAGGATCGTCGGCATTCCTTCGCTGTCGTAGTCCGTCATCTGTATGTCGAACGCCGTAACGAATGCGTGCGTCGGATAGGCGCGGTGAATCGTCAAACCGAACTGGTCGATCTTCGGATCCATCATGCCGTCGCCGTCGAGGTCAACTTCGGCCTTCTCTGCACATTCGATCATCTTGTCGATCGTCCATTTTCCTTCACGTGTGAGTTCGTACAGATCGCCGATCCCGTAGTTTTCCGCCAATTCCTTATTGAAGAAGATGGCCGTGAAGAGGTCGTAATAACTGCTCGTCATGTTCCCGACAGCCGTGTAGAGATTGTTGCCGATCCGCGCATTCTTCATGAATTCGCTCGGCCACCACGCCTGATCGAAATCAAAATACGCCAGATCCAGGAGATTCTGATAGTAGCCGGTCGTCATGGTATGCGTGGCCATTACGCCCATGCCGTTCCCGATCAGCTGATAGGTATCCGTTCCGGACATAATAATGGCCGCGATCTGCGTTTCAAAATCAAAGGAACCGTCGTATTCGGTTATGTCCAGATCAATGTTGTAGAGCGACTCGACTTTGGCATTACGGCGGAACGTCGCGTCGTTGAGGCTTTCGCCGGTTTCTTCATCCGTCATGAGCCCGGAGCCTCTGTCGGTAATCGCAAAGGATGCGCCGTTATAATCATTGACGGCAAGCACGTAGCCGTTTTCGCCTTCGTATACTTCTTCGGCGGGATCGTCCCGGCCTTCCTTTTCTTTATCCTTTGAGCCGCTTTGCCGGCAGCCCGCCAAGGTTGATGCGATCATCAGAAGAACGAGTATCAAAGATACGGTACGAGTCAGCAGTTTACGCATTACCGGGACACCTCCGATGAAATTATACCGAACCGGGCAGAAGTTTTTCCGTACGCTGTACCTGAATGGAAGCTGGCCCGGCACGCATAATTGATTTATTTTAGTCTAACACAAGACAATATATTTGTCAATAACTGGTGTAAAAATGCTGTCGGGCAGGTTCAAGCGAGTCTGAGAAAAGCAAAGCAAAAGGCCATACCGAAGTATGACCTTTTGTTTTGCCTCCCCCTACTGGATCATGAATGGCCGAACAACAAGTTGTTCGACCGCAGGCTGTTGAGGTGCAGCAGGTTCGTCAGCTTCCCGTAAGCCTGCAGGTTCAAGCGAGTCCGAGAAAAGCAAAACAAAAGGCCATACCGAAGTATGGTCTTTTGTTTTACCTCCCCCTACTGGACTTGAACCAGTGACACCCTGATTAACAGTCAGGTGCTCTACCGACTGAGCTAAGGAGGAATATGAAGTTGTGTGGAAAAGACGAGAGGTTAGAATTTCTTCTAACCTCTGTCAGTCCAAGTGTTGGCGAATACCTATTTTCCCGGGCCGTCTCCAGCCAAGTATCTTCGGCACGACAGAGCTTAACTTCTGTGTTCGGAATGGGAACAGGT
>JAZUKT010000292.1:0-4828 GCA_045643445.1 Eubacteriales bacterium | reverse complement strand
ATTCTTGAAAAAACGGCCGGGTTGTGCTATAATCGTACAAACGGACGAAAAGCGCCCGTGTTTCATATTTTACATCAAACAGGAGAAACGTATGAAAAAGCTTGCCGTACTTTTCGTTGCCGCTCTGCTGACTGCGATCCTGGCAACAAGCGTCTACGCGTACTTTACGCCCGTCACCATCGAGAAGATCGACACGCCGCCGGTTCAGGACGGTGTCATCTCCGAAGGCGAATACGGCGCACCGGTCTATTCCGCCAAAACATTTGAAGAAATCCGCAAAGTTGCCGCCAACAACTTCCTGCGTGACGAATGGCCGGAATATTTCGATCAGTTCAAGGATAAGATTGAAGACCGTTCGATGATGCCCTCCACCCTCGACGTCTACATGAACTGGGACGACGAGTTCTTCTATCTCGGCTTCACGATGAACGTCGAGACCCGCAGCGCTCCTCTTTATGATCCCCGCAAGATCGGCAACGAAGACTGCGTGTACTTCAATGCGATGGTTGACCCCTATAACGGCCCGACCTCCTACAACGATTACTACATGATCAACTTCACCGTCCACGATGACGGCGAGTTCATCTACCGTTATGAGATTTACTCCGGTTACGACGTAAACCCGACCACGACGGACGGCGACTGGATCGGCGTGCGAGACGATGTGGCGAAGACGACGACCTACGAATTCAAGTTCTACTGGGATGAACTGGTTGAAACGCTCGTAGACCGCCCTGTCGTAGCAGGCGATATGTTCGGTATCAACTTCTGCATCTGCCCGAAGAACTTTGACGGCGACCCGAACGGCAATGCCGCCATCGTTCCTGCCGGTGTAGGCCCGGACGGCGAACAGTACAACTGGGCTGTTACCCTTGCTGAAGCCGGTGCTGCTCCTGCCGCTCCCGCAGAAACCGAAGCGCCCGCTGAATCCGAAACCGAAGCCCCGCTTATCGTCGGCGATCCGCTGAAGAATCCGCCTTCCGCATGGGCTCTCGAAGAAGTGAACGCCGCAATCGCTGCCGGCCTCGTTCCCGCTGAACTGCAGAACAACTATACCGGCGGTATCTCCCGCGGTCAGCTTGCTCTGATGCTCGCTTCTCTCCTTGAGAAGACCGGCGCTGCTCTGCCGACGACCGGCGAAGCTGCATTCACCGACACGACGGACGCGAACGTTCTCGCTGCTGCCAACCTCGGCATCATTAACGGTTACAAGCAGGACGACGGCACGTTCATGTTCAAGCCTGAAAACACGCTGAAGAGATCCGAAATGGCTGCTATCATCAACCGTGTTGCAAAAGTTCTGGGCGCAGAAACCACCGGTTTTGATGCAGAAGTGAAGTTCGAAGATACCGCCGCTCACTGGTGCAACTCCGAACTTGGCTACCCGGTACACATGGGCATCGTGAAGGGTACCTCCGACACGACGTTCTCTCCGGAAAACACGCTGACGGTTGAACAGACCATCATGATGGTTTACAGAACCTTCACGGCTCTCGCAAAATAATCGTCAAAACACAGTAAAAGCAGATCTTCTTCGGAGGGTCTGCTTTTTCGTAATACTAAATTTTTCTTGACATAATTACGGATATAAGGTATAATGTGAGATGACAGAATGAACTCTGCCGAAAACTTCCGAAGCGGAAAAACGCGGAAGAAAATTTACAGAAAGGCGATCCGAATGGATCATACGATCATGAAGAAAATTGCTGTTCTTCTTATGGTTGTGGTTCTCGCAAACCTCCTCGTGGTTGGTATGTCTGCCGGCTTCTCTACCTGCACGGCATATAAGACCAGCACGCCTCCGACGCTTGACGGCGTTATCACCCCCGAAGATAACTGGGGCGAACCGATCAGCTCGCTGAAGTCTTTTGAAGAAGTCCGCGCCTGCGCCGGCAGCCATGTCCCGGATATGTGGCCGGAATACATGGAAAAGTACGGCAACATTCTCTACGATACGCAGCTGATGCCGTCCGCCATTGATCTCTACATGAGATGGGATGACCTCTATTTCTACCTCGGCATCCAGATCAAGGTTGAAACCCGCTGCGCTCCTTCCTACACGACGATCTGGCACAAGGACTGCGTGTTCATCAACTTTATGGATAACCCGTACGTTTGGGATCAGACTGAATACCTCGCCATCCAGGTCACCGTTCACGATGACGGCGATTTCATCTATGAGTGGAACGAACACGGCTGGTATGCCAACCCGATCACCACGGACTTCGACTGGACCGGCACCCGTAACGAAGAAACCAAGATCACCTGCTACGAACTC
This sequence comes from Eubacteriales bacterium, assembly GCA_045643445.1. GTDB lineage: Bacteria > Bacillota > Clostridia > Oscillospirales > CAG-272 > UMGS1696. The sequence continues at coordinate 2,550 of JAZUKT010000292.1, read as the reverse complement.
TGCTTCTACTGGGATGAATCCCTTAACATGGCCGTTGACCATCAGATGCAGGTCGGCGATATGTTCGGTATGAACATCGACGTTGCTCCGACGAACTTTGACGGCGATCCCTACAACGTAATCGACATCGTTCCCGCCGGTATCGACCCGAACGACTGGCACGACCAGTACAACTGGGCTATCACCCTTGCTGACGAACCCGCTGACGGCAACACCGCTCAGGCTCCTCAGGCTCCCGCTGAAACCGAAGCTCCCGCTGAATGCGAAACCGAAGCTCCCGCAGCTCCTGTTGCTGCAGAACCTTCCGCATGGGCAGCTGAAGAAGTCAACGCTGCAATCGCTGCAGGTCTCGTTCCCGAAGAACTCCAGGCTGCTTACACCAACGGTATCTCCCGTGGTCAGCTCGCTCTGATGCTCTCTTCTCTCCTCACCAAGACCGGTGCAACGCTGCCGGTAGCCGGCGAAGCTGCATTCACCGACACGACGGACGCAAATGTTCTCGCTGCCGCTAACCTTGGTATTATCAACGGCTACAAGCAGGACGACGGCACCTTCATGTTCAAGCCTGAAAACACGCTGAAGAGATCCGAAATGGCTGCTATCATCAACCGTGTTGCAAAAGTTCTGGGCGCAGAAACGACCGGCTTTGACGCAGAAGTGAAGTTCGAAGATCCCGCCGCTCACTGGTGCAACTCCGAACTCGGTTACCCGGTACACATGGGCATCGTGAAGGGTACTTCCGACACCACGTTCTCTCCGGAAAATACGCTGACCGTTGAACAGACCATCATGATGGTTTACAGAACCTTCACGGCTCTCGCTGCAAAATAAGTCAACAAACCAAATAAAAAGCAGGCCTTCTTCGGAGGGCCTGCTTTGGCGTAATAATAGCCAAATTCGGACGGATGCGCTTGTGCAGAACGATGAAAATACGGCGCGGCACGAGTGTATTCTTGAAAACATCACCTTGTTGTGCTATACTTGTGCAAACGGACATAGAGCCGTTCAATCTTATTTCTTAAGGAGAAAACCATGAAAAAGTTAACAGCTATTCTTGTTGCCGTCCTGATGCTTGCGACGATGGCAACCAGCATCTTTGCCGGCTACACGTCTGTAAACGCCGCGAAGATCGATACGCCTCCGACACTTGACGGTGTTATTTCCGAAGGCGAATGGGGCGACCCGATCTGCGATCTTGAATCCTATGAAGCAATTCTGCCGTACTGCTTCAGCTGGATCCCGCAGGACTGGCCGGAATATATGGAACAGTATGGCGACATTCTGGAAGACCGTACCCTCATTCCGTCGATGATCAAGATCTGGTTCAGATGGGATGACGATTTCTTCTATGCCGCTTTCCAGCTCAAGGCCGAGACCCGCTGCGCTCCGAACTACACGGGCCTGTGGGAGAAGGACTGCATCTTCTTCAATTTCGGTTCTGATCCGTACACGGCGGTTCTCAACGACTGCTGGACCTCTACGTTCACGATTCACGATGACGGCGACTTCATCGCTGAATTCGGTCCGCGCGGTGTCTGCGATGTAAACCCGACCACCACCGACGGTGACTGGGCAGGTACCCGTGACGAAGTTAACAAGATTACCACGTACGAGCTCAAGTTCTACTGGGACGAACTGCTTCCGCAGGCTGTGACCAGACAGATGGCTGTCGGCGATATGTTCGGTACCAACGTCTGCATCGCGCCCGCCAATTTCGACGGCGATCCGACCAACGTAGTTGACATCGTTCCCGCCGGCATCAGAGCAAACGAGGATTACGGCGATGACCAGTACAACTACTCCGTCACGCTCGTTGCAGCCGACGCTGCTCCCGCTGAAACCGAAGCGCCTGCAGAGACTGAAGCTCCCGCTGAAACCGAAGTTCCCGCTGCTCCTGTTGAAGTAGCTGCACCCTCTTCCTGGGCGGCAGAAGAAGTCAACGCTGCAATCGCTGCAGGTCTCGTTCCTGAAGAACTCCAGAAGAACTACACCGACGGTATTTCAAGAGCAGACCTCTCCAAGATGCTCGGCGTTCTCATTGACAAGGTTTACGGTCAGGAACCCGCAACGTCCGACGCTGCTTTCTCTGACACCACCGACGCGGCTGTTCTGAAGGCTGCCAACCTCGGCATCATCAACGGCTACAAGCAGGACGATGGAACCTTCATGTTCAAGCCTGCCAACACGCTTAAGAGATCCGAAATGTCCGCGATTATCAACCGCGTTGCGAAGCTCTGCGGCGAAGAAACCACCGGCTATGACGCAGAAGTGAAGTTCGAAGACACTGCATCCCACTGGTGCAATTCCGAGCTCGGCTATCCGGTACACATGGGCATCGTCAAGGGTACCTCCGAGACGACCTTCTCCCCGGAAAACACGCTGACGGTTGAACAGACCATCATGATGGTTTACAGAACCTTCACGGCTCTCCAGAAATAATCAACAAACCAATACAAAGGCAGACCTTCTTCGGAGGGTCTGCTTTTGCGTAATAATAGCTAAACACGAACGGACGCGCTTGTGCAGAATGATGAAAATGCGGTGCGATAC
>JAZUKT010000291.1:0-1563 GCA_045643445.1 Eubacteriales bacterium | reverse complement strand
TCTGCGCCATGAAATTGACGATGAAGAACGTGATTTCGCCGATCGGCTTGGCGAGTTCGACCGGGATATGGAGCACGCGAGTAAGGATCTCAATCAACACGTAGGTCTTGAGCACGAAAACGATGGCGGCGAGACTGTAATATTCGCCGAGCGCGGGCAGGAGCGGCGCGCTGCTGTGGAAGACGAACGTGCGGTTGACGAAGAAATTGGTTATGGACGAGACGCACCAGGTAATGAAGAGAATGATCTCATGCGGGACGGACGGGAAGATCCGCATCAGAAGCAGCATGAGCAGATAGTCGATCGTGAAGGCAAGCAGGGAAGACAAGGCGAACCGAATCGCGCTGGATGCCCATAATTTTTTGATAAAAGCGAGCAAGGTCACACCTCCGCAAAGAAAAAACGTATTGCTTCCCGAAGAAGAATACGTTCAAAGCAGATGGGGGGAATCGAACCCCTAACTCAAGCTTGGGAAGCTGGCGTTTTACCACTAAACTACATCTGCACGTGAGAAATTGTATCACAACCTCTTCGGAAAGTCAAGGGGAAACGGTAAAAAATCAGTCGGGATCACCGGGAAATACGGGGAGAGCGCGGCTCAGCGTTCCGGCGCCTCCGTCATACGCCGCATGAGACGGGCACCGTTCGCTTTGAGCCAGGCGTCGGCGGAGCGCCAGTCCGGCAGTACGCGGGCGACGTGGCGATAGAAGGCCGCGGAATGATTCATCTCGAGCCGGTGGCAGAGCTCGTGGACGACGATGTAGTCGAGCACTTCGGGCGGCGTGAGCATCAGAAGACAGTTGAAGTTCAGGTTCCCGGCGGCGGAGCAGCTGCCCCACTTGCTTTTCTGACAGCGGATCGTGATGCGGCCGAACGTCACGCCGACAAGGGGCGCAAAATGCCGTACACGCTCCGGGATCGCAAGGGCGGCTTCCCGGCGGAGAGCGTCGAGCTGCTCTTCCGTCAGCCATTCGTCCGGTGTGATCGGCGGCGTCCGGCGTACTTTTTCGAGATGGCGTTCGATCCAGCCGGCCTTTTCGTCGAGAAAACGGCGGATCTCACCGTCCTTCATCCGATTGGGCGCGCGGACGACGAGTACCCCGTCCGGCCGGATCTCCAGCGAGACGGAACGCCGGCTGCTGCGGATAATAAGGGGAGAAACGGATGGCATGGCGGCCTCTTTCCCGCACGGACGGCGATCATATACTACTATATTTGATATTATAGCACAACGCGGCCGTAAATGCAAATTTTCCCGCAAAAAAAGAACGGCCCTCCGCACGGGAAAGCCGTTCTGATCGGAAAATTCGTTGTCAGGTATCGTTCAGCCGGGCGAGCAGCTTCGACAGCGGATAGACGAGCAGCCCCATGGCGAGATTGCCGAGGGCGTGCAGCGCGTCGAAGGGCAGACCGGCGATGATCCACTTGACCGTCGTCGGCCAATCGTAGCCGAAAAGGATCGCCTGCGCCGGAGCGTAGAGCGTGCCGTAGCAGAGACCGAACAGTCCGCAGACGAGCGGATAGACGATGAGAGCGATTTTCGTCGGCATCTTCCGCGGCAGG
>JAZUKT010000290.1:0-12302 GCA_045643445.1 Eubacteriales bacterium | reverse complement strand
TCTACGCACGCGAACTGAACGGGCTGAGAGAGATCCTTCTTCTTCGTGAGCGTCGCGCTCTTGCCGAAGAGAGTGTCAAGACCCTATTCCGTAACGTGAACGTGACGGGCACTTGTTTCAACCAGAATTTTTGCCATGATGTTCTCCTTTTCGCCCGTTCCGGCAGGAACCGGCAGGCTTGTTGATTTTTCATGAAAATTATAGCACGGGGATGAGCAAATGTCAAGAGTCGAGCGAGGCAGCGTAAGCCTCCGCGTCGAATTCGTCGAGCGCCGCATCCCGGCGGAGATACAGCGGATGATGCGGATGCCCGCCGTTTTTGGATCGTGCGCCGCAGGTGAACCAACGCGCACCGCGTCTCTGGCCGATTTCGATCATCTCCCGCACGCACGGCACGAGATACGGCCGCTGCATGAGGATCGTGCCCCACGCGGCCCAGACCGGCGGATGCTCCCCGGCGAGCGTCAGCAGATACTCAAACGCCTTCATGTTTTCCCGGTGCAGGAAGGAATTGCAGATCTTCTCCATATCGCCCGGATAGGTGGCGCGCTGGGCGTATACGTTGAACATCAGAAAACTGTCGTAGCCGTTTGCGAGCGCGATCCGTTCCACGGATTTGAGCGTATTGTCGAGCGCGTCCGGCGCGGCTGTGGACGGATTGATCCCGACGGCGATCAGCGGGCGACTGCCCCGTGTGCCGAGGACGTATCGGTATTCCGCGTAGGCGTCGGGCACGTACAGCCAGCGATCGCGGTCATAGGGCAGCGCGTTCGCGGACGGGCGCAGCGCCTCTTCAAAGGAGAGGACGCCGGCCTCTTCGGTCGTAGCGGTCGGAATGTGCGGCATGGCGGCCTCCGTTACGGCGTGACCCAAAGCGTCAGCGGCGAGACGTCCGTGTATTTGCCGAGATCGTCCGTTACCACGCGACCGTTTTCGATGACCGTGATGCGGATGCACGCGCCGCCCTTTTTGCCGGTCTTCGGGTCTTCGGCGGAGATGGCGACGGAGAGATTTTCGCTCTTGAGGGCAACGGAATATTTATCCTCCCAGAACGGAAGCAGTTCGTTCACGGTGGTGAAAACGGTGTCGCCGTCCACGGCCATGTTGCGGATCTCGCAGCAGCCGTTGCGATTACCGCGGCAGAGAACGTCAAAGCGCCCGTTCACGGCAAAGGATACGGCAGCGCCGTCCGCCTTTTCGATGACGCGGACGAAATCCGCTGCGGGTACGCCGCCGATCATCTCAAAGGCGCACTCGTCCGACTGGGACAGGTCGACAACTTCCCGGTCGCCGAGCAGAGCGGATTCGATTTTGGAGAGATGCTTCGTAAAGCCGCGCCAACGGACACCGCCTTCCCGGCATTCCGCAGCGATGGAGGCGATTTCTTCATCGGACAGCGTGAGGACGCGGGCGAGGACTTCGTTGCGCTCCAGATAAAAGAGCGGCAGCGTGCGGAAGCGCTCGTAATTTGACCAGATCGTGCGTTTAATGGATACGACGTCGCGCACCCGTCTTTTTGTTTCGTTCATGGGTTACTCCTATTTTACATTTGTATAAAAGGTTGTTCTCGGTTTGTGTAGTATAGCATACGCGGGCGGAAAAGTCAAGGGGAAAAGCGTCTTCCGCTGCCGGGGGCAGAGGGAGGAAGACACTTTCCCACTCAGCGGTCAAAAATCCGTGAGAGCGTCCCCGCTCGAACAGGGATTTTTGGGCACCGCGAGGTGGGCCTTGTCGCGCACAAGAGGTGCGGGGTCTCCTCTTCCTTTGAGAAATAAGGTAGGAAAGTCCGCGGACTTTCCTGATTTTGTTTTTTCTGTCCTCCGCGGACAGCGCACAAGAGGTGTTCGCGTGACACCTCGTGGTGGACATGGAACCGACCAGCTTCAAAGTAAAAGAAGAGCCTTCCACCGCCGCCACCGACAAAGATGCCGAAAGCGCCATACAGGAAAGCTCTTCTGGAGACAGTATAGCAGAAAACGGCCTGCCTGTCAAGAGGCAGTTCAGTTTATCGGATCCGGCGCAGCAGAAGAAGGTGATGAACGATCTGAGGAACATCTTGTGAATCACCCACGCCAAAGAGGAACCGTCGTAAACGACATGGTTCCCCTTTGGAATCCTCTCCTGCCGCCTACCGGCGGACGTTTACGATCAAATAGGACGAATGCGAGCAAAAAGCGTTCGCTCATGAAGCAACTGCAGAGCAAAGTTTTCATTGTCATGTTACTGACAATTTCGGCTCGCTGACAGATAGAGAGAAATACTTTATTTTTGTCTGTCGAATACCTGACGCTCTCGGCTTTGCCGTTATGAAAAGAAGCGCTCTGCACTCGTTTTACTAACGAACGACCTCGCCTCAGACCCCCGACCTGTCGTCAAAACCCCATTTCCGCCGGTAGGCGGCAGGAGTGGGGTTCTTAGGGGAGAACCATGTCGTTCACGACGGTTCTTCCCTAAGCGGCGGGTGATTCACAACAGGCCTCGCCGGAAAGGCCTCTTGTGCGCCGTCCGCGGAGGACAGAAAAATAAATCGGAAAGCCTCGCAAGGCTTTCCTACCAAATCCCCCAAAAATAGAAGCCGGGAACGTTGATCTTCCCTCAACGCTCCCGGCGTAAATTTCATTCAGCCAGCCGTATCACCCGCATGCTCAGATTGCATACGACCTCGTAGTTGATCGTGTGCGCACGGGCCGCGAGAGCCGACGCATTCAGCTCTTCGTCATCGCCGAACAGCAACACGTCGTCACCCACACGAACCGCACACTCCTCTCCGTCCGCGGGCGTTACGTCCACCATGAACTGATCCATGCAGATACGCCCGATCTGGCGATAGTACTTCCCGCCGATCCCGACGAGACAGCCCGTGTAACTCCGCAGGAACCCGTCCGCGTATCCGGCGCCGATCGTGGCAACCACCATTTCGCGGTCAGCCGTATACGTCGCGCCGTAGCTGATCTTGTCGCCCGGATGCACCCGATGCAGATGCAGCACCGTCGAGGTGAGCCGCATGACCGGGCGGAACCGCTTGTCCGGCTTCCCGTTCGGCATCAGGCCGTAGAGGATCACCCCGGCGCGCACGGCGTCAAAGTAAGCCTCGGGCAGCGCGAGAATGGCGGCGGAGTTGGCGCAGTGGCAGATCCCCGGATCCACACCGGCGGCGCGCAGACCGTCGATCACCGCACGGAATCGCCGGAGCTGCATCCGCGTGTAATCGCCGGGCTTCTCCATGCCGGAGACCGTTTTGCCGTCGAGCAGTTCGTCGTCCGCGCAGGAAAAGTGCGTAAACACACCGCGGAGGGAGAGATTCGGGTCATCTGCAAGGGCGGCGATGGCGCGAACGGTTTCGTCGGCGTGCGCTTCATCGGCAGGAAAACCGACGCGGTTCATGCCGGTGTCGAGCTTGACGTGCACGGAGAGCGCGGCGTCCGAGCCGGTCTTTTCGCGATAAGCCCGCACGGCGGCCGAGAGCGAGGCGGCATCCTCTTCGGAGACCACCGCGGCCGTTACGCCCATCTCGATCATATCGCCGACGTTCACGGGCAGAATATGGCTTAAAATCAGAATATCAGGCGTGCGGCCGTGCTTTTCTTCGAGACGGCGCAGCTGGGCGGCTTCCACCTCGGAGGAGACGGCGAAGAAATCGCATCCCGCCTCGCCGAGCGTAGAGGAGACCGCTTCAATGCCGTGACCGTAGCCGTCCGCCTTGACGACGCAGATAACGCGGGGCTTCTGCGGCGCGGATTCGGCGAGCGACCGGACGACGGCATAATTCTGCCGGAGCGCGTCAGTCAGGATCACGGCGGTGTTTTTGTACTTCATGAGAGTGTCCTTTCAAGGGAGATCGGCGGCAGACCAATCCGTGATCGCCACAGAGCGGCCGTCTCCTTCAAGCAGAACCGGAACGAACGAGCCGTCGTCAAGGCGCGCCAGCGTGACAGTCCCATCCGGGTATCGGACGAGAAGGCCGCCGCCCGCGTCTTCGGTGAGCAGGGCGTCCGGGGTATTTCCGCGGGAAAGCAGGGAGAAAACCGAAACGAGGGAGCCGGAAACCGATTCAGACAAGGGAATGACGGCGTCACCCGTTTCAATGCGGCAGGCAGATCCGTCGAGGATGACGGCGGCGCTGTCGCTTTTACGGATCGTGTATTGACCGGCGCATCCAGAACAGGGGCAGGTGATCTCGCCGCCGCGGGTCGAGGGAAAATGCGCCGTAAAGGAGGCGTTCTCACCGGCATAGGAAAAGACGGCGTCGGCGGCGGGCAGTGCGCGGGAGGCGCATCCGGCCATCGACAGCAAAAGCGCCGCGAGAACGGGCAAAACGAGGGATCGGGTAAACGATATTCGCATGAGAAGCCGCTCCGTATAGGGGATCATGCTTCATCATACGCGAGGATGACCGGGTTTATGAGGGGTCAATACCGCATTTCGGCAACGACGGTGTTCCGGTTGTAGAATTTCATGACCTTGAGCATTTTGTTCGTTGCCTCGAAGCAGACGACGGTGGACTTTCCGTCGCGTTCGAGCCGGGCGAAATAAGAGTCGGGGCTCTTCGAGTTGCCGCGGCAGTCGATGATCTCGTCGGCGTTCGTGAAGGCGTCGCGGTGTTCGTCCGTCATCGGCGCGATCGTCGTGAAGGCGGAAACGAGTTCGTCATAAACGATCTTCTTTTTGCCGCTGCCGTTCAGATGAGCGAGCTTCAGACGGGCGTTCGAGACCTCTGCCTGACGCTCCTCGCGGACGAGACGCCACGTGAAGAAAACGAGCGCAACCAGTAATACGAAAATAACGCCGCCCCATACGGCCGCACCTTTGATGAAACCGATCAGTACGCAAATGCCGATGAAAACAAGCGCGTATAACGCGATCAGCAGGATCCGGTTCCGCAGATTCGTGCCCTCCGGCTTCTTCGTGACCGTGTATTCCGCATAGTTGATGCTCTCGTCCATGTTGCCCTCCGAATTCATACTGATTCTTCTTCCATAGTCTATCACACTTCCCGAATCATGTCAAGGGGAACGAGGGGAGAACGCGGAGGAGTACGCGGCCTTTTGGAAAAGGCCTGGCGAAAACTTTAATGGATGGGATAGGATAGACATTGTCCGATTCTCGAAATAAAGGCGTTTCAGAGCCTCAGAAGAGCGTTTCAGCGGTTTTCAGGGGCCGCCGAGACCCTGAAAACCCACGCCGGAGAGAGAAGCGTGGATATAGGTAGTAGATCGTTACAATTCATCACCAATAAAGAACACTTACACGATGTAGGTGTTCTTTTGTTTTTGTCAACCGAATACCTATGGCTCTCGGCTTTGCCGTTATGAAAACTTTGCTCTGCACTCGCTTTACTAACTAACGACCTCGCCCCAGACCCCCGAACTATTGTCAAAACCCCATTTCCGGCGGGAGCCGGCAGGAAGGGGGATTTTCAAGGGGGAAACCATGTCGTTCACGACGGTTTCCCCCTGAACGGCGCGTGTTGGTAAGAGTCCTCGCCGCGGAGGACTCTTACGAAAAATCAAAACAGGAAAGTCCGCAGACTTTCCTGCCAAATCCCCAATCGAGAACTGTTCGACGATTGCTTGACTTTCCGCCCTGCGAATGTTATAATGTATCGTAGCGTATTATACGCCGAACCAGCAGTAAATTCAAGCGAAAGACAGGTATGGATTCATGAAAAAACTGGTCTGCCTCGCTCTGGCACTCCTGATGCTCGCGGGATCGCTCGTAGCCTGCGGCGAAACGAAAAAACCGTCCGCTGAAACGACCGGTACGTCCGAATCGTCCGGCACGAAGGGCGACTCGAGCATCCGCAGCCTCTCGAACGTGCCCGACGATCTTACCTTTGACGGCGCAGACTTTGTCGTAGCGACCCGCGGCACGTCGTCCTCCATTGATCAGGAAGAAATCGTGGGCGAAGGCACGGCGGACTCCGTCTATAAGCGCAACCGCATGGCGGAAGACAAGCTGAAAGTCAAAATCTCTCATGCGACAGATGACGACACCAAACTCGATTTTCTCGTCACCTCTATTAAGGCGGGCGAGCAGACCTATTCGGGCGCGCTGACGCACATCACCCGTATGGCGTCTCTCGTGCAGGAAGGTTACTTCATCAACGTCGACGAAGTGCCCTATCTCGATCTCGAACAGCCGTACTGGGCGAAATCCGTAACGGACAGCCTCACGGTCGGCGATAAATCCTACCTCTTCTCCGGCGATATGACGATCACGGACAACACGAACATCTGGTGCGTGTACTTCAATAAGGAACTGACGGAAGACCTCGGCCTCGAAAGTCCCTACGTGCCGCTCGAGGAAGGCCGCTGGACGATGGATATGTTCTCGAAGAACGCCGCGCTGGCAGCCAGCGACGTGAACGGCGACGGTATCTGGGATTACTCCACCGACCGTTTCGGCGTATCCAACCTGAATGAAACGCTTTGCGGTTACTACAACGGCATGGGACAGCTCTCCGTTATCCGCAACGAAGAGGACGAACTCGTCTTCAATCTCGGCGCTCCCTCTTCCGTGGACGCGCTCCAGCGCATCTCGAAATGGGCGACCGCCGGCAGCGAAACCTATCTGCTCGACGTAGCCCGCATCCCCGCGGACGGCACCGAATGGGATCAGCTCGTGAACGTCTTCGTGTCCGGCCGGTCGCTGTACCACGTCCATACGGCTGTCATGATCTTCATGATGCGCGAAATGGAGCAGGCGTTCGGTATCCTGCCGATGCCGAAGGCCGACGAAAAGCAGGATAAATACGTTTCCTCCACGCAGGAATGGGGTCAGTGCGTCATGGCCGTGCCGGTCTGCGCGCCGGATCTCACGATGGCGGGTGCGGTGATCGAATATCTCGGCGGCATTTCGACCGATACGATCCGTACCGCTTACTACGACGTGGCGCTCACGAGAAAGATGAGCCGCGACAAGGAATCCTCCGTCTCGCTCGACATTATCTTTGACAATATCGTCATTGACCCGGGCTTCAGCTATTTCGGACTCCGCTCCACGGTCGAAGATATCGCAACGGGCGGCACGATCGCCTCGAAGCTCCAGTCGAAGGAAAAATCCATCAACAGGCAGATACAACAGATCGAAAAGATCATCAATAAACTCGACCACTGATCCCGATCAGCCGTTTCTGCTTATATAGTCCCGAAAAAAGCAAAACGGTTAGCCGACAGAAAGGAATAAATCATGAAAATTGCAAAAAAAGCGATATGCCTCTTTCTCTGCGTATTGATGACGGCCACGCTGTTCGTCTCCTGCGGCGATAAGGGCGGCAAAAAAGATCCCGCCGAAACGACGGAAACGGGCAGTAAGCCGAGCGGCGAGACGACGATCCGCAGCCTCTCGAACGTGCCCGACGACCTCACGTTCGGCGACGCCGATTTCACCGTGGCGTCCCGCTACACCAACGCCTCCGTCTACGTGGAGGAGATCACCGGCGACAACGTGTACGACGCGGTGTACAACCGGAACAAAATGGCGGAAGAAAAGCTGAAGGTGAAGATCAACGAGGTCAAGGAAGATGAGGACACCAAGATCGAGTTCCTCGTTACCTCCATCAAGGCGGGCGAGCGGACCTACTCCGGCGCCATCACGCACATCACCCGCATGGCGTCGCTGATGCAGGAAGGCTACTTCATCAACGTGGACGACGTGCCCTATCTCGACCTCGATCAGCCGTACTGGGCGAAGTCCGTGGTGGACAGCCTCACGGTCGGCGATAAATCGTACCTGTTCTCCGGCGATATTTCAACGACGGACAACACGAACATCTGGTGCGTCTACTTCAATAAGGAAATGATGGAAGACCTCGGTCTCGAGAGCCCGTACGCGCCGCTCGCCGAAGGCCGCTGGACGTTTGATATGTTCACGAAGGATGCGGCCGCAGCGGGCAGCGACGTGAACGGCGACGGTATCTGGGACTGGACGACAGACCGCTTCGGCGAAGTCAACCTCTACGAGACGCTGTGCGGCTTCTACAACGGCATGGGACAGATGTCCGTTACCCGCGACAAGGAAGGCGTGCTTTCCTTCTCCCTCGGCACCGACGAATCCGTCGATACGCTGATGAAGATCTCGAAATGGGTGCTCTCCGGCGACAAGACGTATCTGCTCGACGTATCGAGAGTCGCGACCGGCACCGATTACGACGACCTCAACAGCGTCTTCACGTCGGGACGCGCGCTCTTCAAGGTCGCCGTCATCGGCACGATCTTCAAGCTCCGCGACATGGAAGCGAATTTCGGTATCCTGCCGATGCCGAAGTCGGACGAAAAGCAGCCCGATTACGTCTCCTCGACGCAGGAATGGGGCCAGTGCGTATACGCCGTCCCGGTCTGCGCGCCGGATCTTGCGATGGCAGGCGCCGTGCTCGAATACCTCGGCGGCATTTCGACCGACACGCTCCGTACCGCGTACTATGACGTAGCGCTCACGAGAAGAATGAGCCGCGATAAGGAATCCTCCGCTTCGCTCGATATCCTCTTCGACAAGCTCGTCATCGACCCGGGCTTCTGCTATTTCGGACTCCGTTCCACGGTCGAAGAGACTGCCCAGAGCGGCACCGTCTCCTCGAAGCTGAAATCGAAGGAAAAGTCCATCAACAAGCAGATCCAGACGACGGAAAAGGTCATCAACAAACTCGATCACTGATAGGGAGACTATATGAGAAAACGCACGCTTGCCCTTCTGCTTGCGCTTCTGCTGCTGGCCGGATCGGCCGTGTCCTGCGGTACGAACGGAAGCGGAACGCCGGGCGAATCCAATACAGCCGAATCGGAAACCGACACCGGGCGAACCGCGGCTGTCCGCAGCCTTTCCGAGCTGCCGGATGATCTCGATTTCAAGGACGCGGACTTCGTCGTCGCCTCCCGCGGCACGAACTGCTCCGTCAATCAGGAGGAGATCACCGGAGAGGGAACGCTTGACGCGACCTACAACCGGAACCGGATGGCGGAAGACAAACTGAAAGTCAAGATCAGCGATATCAAATCCGAAGACACCAAGCTGGAGGCCATGCTGACCTCCGTCAAGGCGGGCGAACGGCTGTATTCCGCCGGTCTCACGCACATCACCGCCATGAAGAACTACCTGCTCGACGGCTATTTCATGGATACGGAGAACGTGCCGTATCTCGATCTGACGAAGCCGTACTGGTACGAAACGGCGGTCGATAGCCTGGAACTCTCGGGTCGGCAGTATCTGTTCCTCGGCGACATCTGCATTCAGGATTCCGCCTGGCTCACCTGCATCTTTTTCAATAAGGAAATGATGGAGGATCTCGGCCTCGGAAGCCCGTACGAGCCGCTTAAAGAGGGAAGCTGGACGTTTGACCGATTCACAGCCGATACGGCGGCCGCTGCACGGGATCTGAACGGCGACGGCCGGTGGGACTGGAGTATCGACCAGTTCGGCGCAACGAATCTGTACGCGCCGCTCGGCGGTTTCTATAACGCCATGGGGCAGCTCTCCGTCATCCGCAACGACGACGGAACGCTCGCCTTCAATCTCGGCTGCGAAGCGTCGGTCAACGCGCTGATGAAGCTGGCCGGCTGGGTACACAGCGGCTGCGACACGTATCTGCTCGACGTGGAACGTGTGGACAGCGGCGACCCGTTCGGCGATCTCGTGAACGTATTCGTCTCGGGACGCGCGCTCTTCCACATCGGAACGGTGGCGACCACCAGCGATATGCGCGATATGGAACAGCCCTTCGGTATCCTGCCCATGCCGAAATACGACGAGCGGCAGGAGCGCTACATCACCTCGACGCAGGACTGGGCGCAGTGCGTATACGGCGTTTCCATCGGTGCGCCGGACGTGGCGATGGCGGGCGCCGTGCTCGAATATCTGGGCGGCCTCTCGACCGATACGGTACGCGCCGCCTACTACGACAAGTCGCTGAAGAGAAAACTGAGCCGCGACCAGGAATCCGCCGTCACGCTCGACATTCTCTTTGACAATATGGTGACCGACACCGGGTTCAGCTATTTCGGCCTCCGCTCCATGGTGGAGGATATGGCTAAGTCCGGCACGGTATCATCCAAACTGCAATCCATCGAAAAATCGACCAACAAAACGATCAAGACGAGCGAAAAGATCATCGCCAAACTTGATTACTAATAATCCATATTCGGAGGACACTATCATGGAAGACGCAAAATTCCTCGCAAGACCGTCGAAGGCACAGTATGAGTGGCAGGACATGGAGATCGGTATGTTCGTACACTGGTTCCCGGAGATCTTCCCGCCGGAAGGAACGCCGGACGATCATCCGGGCGATCATCGCCATCACAGCTACGAGTGCATCCGCGTGGAACAGCAGGCCGGCCAGTGGGATATCGAAAGACAGAAGGAAGTCGCATCCTGGATGGACTGCCCGGACTACGATCCCGATCAGTGGGTGCAGTCTGCCATTGACCTTGGCGCGAAGTACATCGTCTTCGTGGCGAAGCACGGCACGGGCATCTGCCGCTGGCAGTCCGAATACGGCGGCATGAACTTCAAGTACGCCCGCTACAAGGGCGGCAAGGGCGATCCGCTCGGCGAACTGGCGGAAGCGTGCAAGAAGCGCGGCATCAAGCTCGGCGTGTACCTGAACGGCCGCACGATCATCATGAACACGGCGGATCGCGGCATCACCTACGATCCCGACAGACAGGAAGATTACAACGAAATGTACCGCGGCTGGCTGACCGAAGTGCTGTCGAAGTACGGCGATATGGTCGAAGTCTGGTACGACGGCTCGCTGAACCTTGAAGTCGGCGACATTCTGAAGAAGTACGCGAAGAACGCGATGATCTTCCAGAGTAAATTTGCGAACATCCGCTGGGTCGGCAACGAAGAAGGCACGGCCTCCGACCCGGTCTGGAACGCCATCAGCCGCATCGACGCGGTATCGGGCGTTTCGACGGAAGCCCAGAGCGACCCGGACGGCGATACGTGGATGCCTTACGAATGCGACACGACGCTGCGCGATCAGTGGGGCTACAACATGGTGACGAAGAACGAACTGTACTCGGTCGAACAGCTGATGGACAAGTATTACAGCTCGGTCGGACACGGCGTCAACCTTCTGATCAACCACGCTCCGAACGGCGCAGGCCGCATCGAAGAGGAAGACATGAAGCGCATGAAGGAATTCGGTGACGAGATCCGCCGCCGCTTCGGTCATCCGATCGCTGAGACGTCCGGCGAAGGCGAGATCGTCGAACTCGACCTCGGCAAGAAGCAGAAGATCGACCACGTTGTGACGATGGAAGAAATCGCTTACGGCCACCGCATCCGCTCGTACATGATCGAGGGCTACGACGGCGAAAAGTGGATCCGCCTCGCAACCGGCATTTCCGTCGGCCATAAGAAGATCGACTACTTCGAGGCGGAAGAAGTCGAAAAGGTGCGCATCCGTGTTACGACGCACGTCGGCGAGCCGCTCATCCGCTCAATCGCGGCCTTCTACTGCGGCGTGACGCCGAAGCTGCACGTCAAGACCAAGTTCAATGAATTCAAGCTCTGCGATTACGGCTACGCCAGCTACGATATCAACACCCTCATCGCTACGATGGACTTCGATGTGACACCGTATGTGACGGTCGCCGGCCAGTACCGCATCTGGTTCCGCGACGAGGACGTCAACCACTTCGAAATTGATAAGATCTGGCTTGAATCCAACGGTATGCGCGTGGATGAGTACCTCAAGCGTACCGATGATCCGCTCGTCTTCGACGTTTTCGCTCCCGGCGGCGCCGATAGCCTCAAGATCCACGTTACCTCTAAACCCCGTAAGGAAGGCGTCAACGGCGTCGTCATCTTCGCCCGCGTAGACTAAGGGAAACGAGGGGAACGAGGGGAGCGAGGAGTACGCGGCCTTTTGGAAAAGGCCTGGCGAAAACTTCTGAATGGAATAGGTAAGACAAAGTAAATACGAAAGCGTTAGACCTGAATCGTTCGTTCAGCGTTCTAACGCTTTTGTTTTTGTATCAACAGAATACCCGCCGCTCTCGGCTCTGCCGTTATGAAAACTTTGCTCTGCACTCGCTTCATGAGCGAACGCTCTTTGCTCGCTCCCGGCCTGTCCTTAAAACTTCATTTCCGGCGGCAGCCGGCAGGAAGAGGATTTTTAAGGGGAAACCATGTCATGCCAATGACGGTTTCCCCTTAAACGGCGCGTGTTGGTAAGAGTCCTCGCCGCGGAGGACTCTTACGAAAAATTCAAATCGGAAAGCCCGCAGGCTTTCCTACCAAAACCCAAAAACAAAAGACCAAAAGGGGATCTGCCACACACCGCAGAGCCCCTTTTGAGA
>JAZUKT010000289.1:0-19827 GCA_045643445.1 Eubacteriales bacterium | reverse complement strand
TTTTCCCGGCAGATTCGTTTCCCGTTTCTGCCGGGATTTTTTTCGTTTTATCTTGAATCGGGTCGGCCGTTATGGTATAATGCTTTTATATAGTTGATACAATATCTCACGAAAAGGAAACTTCATCATGATTCACGATATCGTTGTTGATTCCCGCAGCTGCCGCAGCTTCGATGAATCGAAACCGATCGGCCGGGAAGATCTGCTCGATCTGATCGACACCGCCCGGCTCTGCCCCAGCGCCTCCAACCGTCAGCCGCTCAAATACCGGCTCGTCTATGAAAAAGAGGGAGGCGAAGATCTGGTCACGCTCCCAAAATGGGCAGGGCTCCTCCCCGACGTCAAACTCCCGCCGGACGGACATCATCCGACCGCGTTTCTCGTCGTCTGCTGCGACACCGCCGTTACCGAAGACGTGAACAGCGTTCGCTCCGACGCCGGTATCGTCTCGCAGACCATGATGCTCCAGGCAACCGAAGTCGGATTCGGCGGCTGCATCATCGGCGCGTTCGATCCCGTCGAGGTCTCCCGCCATCTGCTGATCCCGAAAAAGTTCAAGCCGGTCATCCTGCTTGCGTTCGGCGTCCCGGATGAAATGATCATGATCTGCAATCCCGACAAGAACGGCAGCACGGCTTATTTCCGCGACAAGGCCAACGTACATTTCGTACCGAAGCGCGCCCGCGAAGACATCATCATCGAATGAGCGTACTGATTGCCGTTCTCGTGGCCGCCGCTCTCATCGCGCTTGCGGTCTATACGAAAAAGAAGCCCGGAAAAGCCGCCGACTGCATCAATCTCGCCGTCTTTCTCTGCGGACTACTTCTGCTCGTCGGCGTCGGGATTCATGCCCGGTTTTATATGGGCGCTTCCGTTACGGATGATGAACTCCGCGGCTGGGCGTCGGATATGCTCGGCGTATGGGCGACCTATGCGGGCATCGCGGCGGGCGTTCTGTTCGCGCTGATCCTCCTGTCGCTGCTGCTCTCGCTTGCCTCATCCGGCAAAAGCGCCGTACACAAGGCAAATTATGCCGCCGGTCTCCGCGGTTGGCTGACCGTACTCGCGTCCGTACTGCTTCTGCTTGCTGCCGCGCTCTACACGCCGATGGCTGCGCACGAAGGACTCCCGACCGGCGCCTACGTCATGCTCTCCGGGATCGGGCTCGCGTTTCTCTTCCGCGTTTTCGCGCCGCTGGAACGCCTGCTCCGCCGAAACGGTCGGAAATGATCCCGCTACTTTCCATCTGAAGAAAGGATGTCTCTCATGAACCGTCACAGACTGCTTGCATCGGTGCTGATACTGACGCTTCTCGCCGGGCTGATCGGACTTGCGGTACCCGCTTCCGCCGCCGACGTGATCCGCCACACCGTGAATATCGCCGAGGCAACGAAAAACGAAGAAGGTCCCGGCTACATCTGGGCGAACCGCACCGACGTGCTGACGCTCTCCGGGCTGAATATTGATACGGACGACGCATTCGGTCTCCGTCTGCCGCAGGACGCGACGGTCATTCTGAAAGGCAAAAACCATATCAAGGCCGCCAAATACGGCGTTTCCTTCTCCGGCACGCTCGTCATCAAAGGTTCCGGTTCCCTGACGATCGAGGCCGGGGAGATCGGGCTCTATCTGATCTCGCAGGAAACGACGCAGAAGATCCGCCTCCTCGACGGAACGTACACGATCACGGCCGGAACGTACGGTGTGTACAGCGACGCCGCGGATTTTTCCTTCATCGGTGACAGCATGGACGTGACCGTCTCGGAGGAAAACGGCGCGGCTATCGAAGGCCGTGTGGTCAATCTGCTCGGCGGATCGTTCTCGGCGAATGCCCCCGTTCGCGCCTCGCATATGCTGACCGTGGACGGTGCGGCGCTCGACATTGAAGCAAACGCGCCCGCCCTGGAAGGCAAAACGATGACCGTCAAGAATATTGCTCTCTCCGACGGCGGCGAATATGCCGGTGAATATGAAATTCACGCCAAGTCGGCCGCATCCGGCAGCCGTCCGAGCGTTCTGTTCGGCGATTCCGTTCCCGGCTTCGTTGACGTGCTCCTGCTGATCGCCGCCCTGCTCGGAGTGGCCGCAGGGATCGTTTTCCCGACGCTCCGCAGAAAGAAAAAGGCGAAGGAGCTTTACGCCCGTCTGGAACAGGAAGGGTATATCTCCGCCGCCGACCGGAAAAAATAACAAAAGAGGCGGTGCTTGCCGCCTTTTTTCAGTCAGGGGATCCGTTACCGCAAAACGGCGGAAGCGGACTCGCCGAGGCATATCGCTGATTCTCAATTACGCTGACAAACGAAGGTTTCATTATGATCAAACGCACGCTTCTGACTCTCCGCCCCTGGTGGAAAAATCTCGTTATTACCATTGCCGCGCTGACGGCCGCTTCCCTCCTCAATCTCGTGACGCCGGAAGTCGTGCGCCGTCTGACCGCGCTCCTCGGCACGCCCGATCAGCTCACTGCTTCCATTCTCCTGACGTACGTGCTGATCCTCGTCGGCGCGTATCTTCTGCGTGCCGTTTTCGGCTTTTTCTCGCTCTGGCAGGCGCACGTCGCCGCATGGAATTTCGTCACCGGCACCATGCACACGCTATACGACAAGCTGCAATCCCTCTCGATGCACTTTTATTCCGACAAGCAGACCGGGCAGATCATGTCGCGCGTTCTGAACGACACCCGCCAGCTCGAAACGCTCATCGCTCACTCGATCCCCGACATGGCCTCGAACACGATCGTCATCGTCGGCGTCACCGTGATGATCTTCCGCATCAACTGGAAGCTCGCGCTCTTTACGCTCATCCCGGTTCCGTTCATTCTTGTGCTTTCCCGTCTCTTCTCGACGAAGGTCATCCCGCTTTTCCGCGCCAATCAGCAGATCCTCGCCGAACTCAACGGAAACGTGCAGGACAACGTATCCGGCATGAAGGAGATTCAGGCTTTCAACAAGGAGGCCGAGGAATCGCTCAAGATGAAGGGCTTCTGCCGCCGCTACGCGAACGCCTGCATCCGGGCAAACGTCTTCGCCGCCCTCTATCATCCATCCGTTGAGTTCATGACCTCGCTCGGTACGGTGATCGTTCTCGGCATCGGCGGCACGCTCGCCATGGGCGGCTCCATGTCAACGGCCGATATCGTCGGATTCTTCATGTATCTCTCACTGTTCTATTCGCCGCTCTATTCCCTCGCCCGTCTGGCGGAGGATATCCACGTGGCCGGCGCCTGCCTCTCCCGCGTGTACGAGCTGCTTGACACCGAGAGCGAGATCCGGGATCGACCGGACGCCGTTCCGATGCCGCGCGCTTCGGGTGACGTCGAATTCTCCCACGTCACGTTCGGGTACAGCGATGACGCCGTGATCCTGAACGATCTCTCGTTCCGCGCCAAGCCCGGGCAGATGATCGCCCTCGTCGGAGCGACCGGCGCCGGAAAAACGACCATCGTTTCCCTGCTCGAACGCTTCTACGAACCGCAGAGCGGGCAGATCCTTCTCGACGGGCACGACATTGCCGCCGCCACGGTATCTTCCGTGCGTGACAATCTCTCGATCGTTCTGCAGGACGTGTTCCTCTTCAACGGCACGGTATACGACAACATTGCCTACGGCACCGACGGCCGTGTTACCGAAGAGGACGTATACGAGGCCGCACGGATCGCCTGCGCCGATGAGTTCATCCGCGAACTGCCGGACGGTTATCAGACGGAAATCGGCGAACGCGGCACCCGTCTCTCCGGCGGTCAGAAGCAGCGGCTCGCCATCGCACGCGCCGTACTCCGCAAAACGCCCGTTCTCATCCTCGACGAAGCGACCTCCGCCATCGACAACACGACCGAGGCGATGATCCAGTCGGCGATCAACAATCTCGCCGGGAAACAGACGCTGATCGTGATCGCGCACCGGCTGACGACCATCATGAAGGCCGACGACATCATCGTGCTGAAGGACGGCGCCATTGCCGAAGAAGGCACGCACGAAGAACTTCTCGCAAAAGGCGGGATCTACGCCGGAATGTGCAGCGTCAATCAGACCAAACTCGCCTGAATCTCCACACAATCAAAAAGGACTGCCGCAGAACGTACGGACAGTCCTTTTGTTTTATTCGGTTTCAGCGGACGAAATACTTCTCGAAGAGTTTGTCAATCTTGTGGGAAGCGGCGCTCAGTTCCTCCGCCGTGCAGTCGCCGACGTAGTATTGCCGCATCAGCTCACCGTCCCACGCGGCCAGTCTGTCGTGGATCGGATACCAGTTTTCCATGAGGAACGCGCCGTAATGCTGATAACGCAGTTCCCCGACAAGGCGGTATTCCGACGAGATCGTATCGACGGCGACGGAATAGCGGTCCCGCACCGCGTCGATGATGGCAGTCCGCTCGTTCGCCTTTGCAAAGACGATGGTCGTGCAGATCGCGGCGTTGTCGTTTTCATCGGTCGAGCCGTGCGTATCCGTCGAGCCGACGATCGGATGCACGCGGCCTTCGCGGTATTCGTCGTAGTACAGCGCCGTCTGCAGGCCGTTCTGGTGGAAATAACTCTCCCCGCCGAGCACCTCAAAGGCGTCGAACGGATGCTTCTTCATCATGTAGCGCACGAACGGTTCCGGGATATGGAAAACGTCCTGGATCCAGTACGGATGAGCGAATACGGACAATCCGCCCGCCTGCTTGATCTTATCGAACGCCCAGAGGCACACGGCAAACGACCGCTTATCGACGTCAGCGGGGCAGTCGTCGAGCGTTTTCTCGATCTCTTCCAGTTCCCTGTCGTATTCGTAATCGTGACGGACCGGCGGCAAATCAACCGTTTCATCGAGCCGTCTGCCCTCATCCGAGCCGTTTGTATCGGTATAGTTCTCCATGAAGTCAAGCAAGCCGTTGACGGAGAACGTGCCGCCCGCGTTGACGATATGCACGTTCGTCTGCGGGGCGTGTACTTCTTCACCCGGAAGGATCGTCAGCGGAATCCGCGCGTCACGGTAGACCCGGATCGCCTCGAGCGACGGATAGTAGCGGCTGTGGTCGGTGATCGTCGCAAAGTCGTAGCCCCACTTACGGTAATTGGCGCAGACGGTTCCGGGATCTTCATGCCCGTCGGAGCGGCAGGTATGCATATGGAAATCGCCGCGGAACGGAAGCCGTTCGGCAAGATCCGGCTCAAGCGCGTAGACCGGGAACTGAATCGACCGCTTGCCGTTTTCGAAAACACGGATGAAATATTCGCCTTCCGCTTCCGCCGTATAGGTGATATGAAGGCTGCCGTCTTCCGAGCGTGTCACGGGACAGTCGGTTTTATTCCACGAAGTAAAGGCCACTTTCGGAGAGCCCGCATCCAGCCGCAGAACGGCAATGGCACAATCCTCCGCAAATCTCGCGTGGAAGCCGAGCGGCTTGACGGTGATCTCCGTCGGACGGTTAATCGGGAATACAAGCGGAAACACGTCGTAATTATACTGATAATCTTTCATAGGACACCTCGGAAATCAGATTTTGGCATTTTGAGCGTCGATATAGCGGCAGGCGGCCAATGCGGCGACCGCTCCGTCGGCTGTGGCGGTGGTCAGCTGGCGCACCGATTTACTGCGGCAGTCCCCTGCCACGAACACGCCGGGCGTTCCCGTCGTGCAGGATTCATCCGTATCAAAATAGCCGTAGGTATTGAGTTTCGCCAGATCGGCAAACGTCTCGTTCTCGGGGATCAGGCCGATGGCGATGAAAAGTCCGTCGCAGGAGACGGTTTCTTCCGCGCCCGTGGCTTTATCGGTCGAGCGAACGCCCTTGAGAACGCCGTTTTCCGTGACGAGGCCGGTGATCCGGCGATTCGTGAAGGATTTGACGTTCGGACGCGAGAAGAGGATATTCTGAAGACTCATCTCCCCGGTGAACGTCGGCAGATCCTGCAATACGATCACTTCACGGCACTTTCCGGCGAGGAGGATCGCCTCCTGCAGCGCCGAATTGCCGCCGCCCGCGACACAGACAACCTGATCTTTATAGAAATCACCGTCGCACACCGCGCAGAAGGAAATGCCGTTTCCGACCAGTTCCGCTTCTCCGTCGAGGCCGAGCATCCGATGCTTCACGCCGACGGCCAGTACGACGGTCTTCCCTTCGTAGGTGCCGCCTTCCTCTGTCGTAACGCACTTGAAATCGCCTTCATCGGTGACGGAGACGACCTTTTCAAGTTCCACGTCCGCGCCCTGCGCCAGAATCTGTTCGAGGAACGCATCCGCGAATTCGTTGCCGCTCATCTGCATCGTGCCGGGGTAATTTTCCACCTTCGGGGAGTACGTGATCTGCCCGCCGAAGCCATGTTTTTCAAGAATAAGGACGCTCTTTCCGTTGCGCAGTGCGTACAGTGCCGCCGTCATACCGGCCGGGCCGCCGCCTACTACGATTACATCTACCATTTTATTTTCCTTTCTCGCCGTATTTCGGATAAAAAACGGAGGCGTTCGATTGTTCCGATGCGCCTCCGTTTCAGTCAGATTTTGAATCAGCCGTTGGCCAGTCCCGTCAGATATTCCTTGATCTCCGACACGCCCTTATACTTTTCGTAGGACGAGCCGTTCACGATCACGAGCGTCGGTGCCTGCTTGACGCCGTACTGCTCGACGAGATCGACGTTGTCGCCGGCGATCCGCTTGTCATAGGCGAATCCCGCTTTATCGAGAAGCGCCATGGCCAGTTTGCAGTTCGGGCAGGTCGGCGTGACGAAGAGGTATGCGCCGTTCTCTGCCGCCGTCGTGCAGCATTCAGCCGGAGCTTCCGCTTCCGTTTTCGCGCCGTCATGCGTGAGATGCGAACGGCCGATATCGTAAACTTTACGATCCTTGAATTCCTGCGCCTTGCCGTCGTTCCAGTTCTGTACCGGGCGATAGTAGCCGGTGATACGGCTGTACACTTCCGTCTTTTCGCCGCAGTGCGGGCAGACGTACTGTTCGCCGGTCAGATAGCCGTGTTCGCGGCAGACGGAGTAGGTCGGCGACATGGTGTAATACGGGAGCTTATAGTTTTCGGCGATCTTGCGCACGAGCTCCGCGGCCGCTTTCCAGTCGGGCAGCTTCTCGCCGAGGAAGGCGTGGAAGACGGTGCCGGACGTGTAGAGCGTCTGCAGTTCATCCTGAATGTCGAGCGCCGAGAAGATATCCTCGGTATAGCCGACCGGCAGGTGCGAGGAGTTCGTGTAATACGGCGTGCCGTTCTCGTTGGCCGTGATGATATCCGGGAATTCTTCCTTATCGTGCTTGGCGAAGCGGTAGGTGGTCGATTCAGCCGGCGTCGCTTCGAGATTGTAAAGGTCGCCGTACTGTTCCTGATAGTCGCTCAGGCGCTCTCTCATGTGGTTGAGGACGTCCTTCGCAAACTGCTGGACCTTCGGGCTGGTGAGATCGGCGCGGAGCCACTTGGCGTTCAGGCCGACTTCGTTCATACCGATCAGGCCGATCGTCGAGAAGTGATTCTCGAACGTGCCGAGGTAACGCTTCGTGTACGGATAGAGACCCGCGTTCATCAGTTTCGTGATGACGGTACGCTTCGTCTTCAGACTGCGCGCCGCAACGTCCATGAGTTTGTCGAGGCGGTTGTAGAAGTCCTTTTCATCCGCTGCCTGATAGGCGATACGCGGCAGGTTGATCGTGACGACGCCGACGGAGCCGGTCGATTCGCCGGAACCGAAGAAGCCGCCGGACTTTTTACGCAGTTCGCGCAGGTCAAGGCGGAGACGGCAGCACATCGAACGAACGTCGGACGGCTCCATATCCGAGTTGATATAGTTGGAGAAATACGGCGTGCCGTACTTCGCGGTCATTTCAAAGAGCAGTTTGTTGTTCTCGGTCTCGCTCCAGTCGAAGTTGCGCGTGATGGAGTAGGTCGGGATCGGATACTGGAAGCCGCGGCCGTTGGCGTCGCCCTCGATCATGATCTCGATGAACGCCTTATTGACCATGTCCATTTCCTTCTGGCATTCGCCGTAGGTGAAGTCCATCTCACGGCCGCCGACGATCGCGGGCATATTCTCGAGGTCCTTCGGAACGACCCAGTCAAGCGTGATGTTCGAGAACGGCGCCTGCGTGCCCCAGCGGGACGGCGTATTCACACCGTAAATGAACGACTGGATGCACTGCTTGACCTCTTTCTGCGAGAGGCTGTCCGCCTTGACAAACGGTGCAAGATAGGTATCAAAGGACGAGAAGGCCTGCGCACCTGCCCATTCGTTCTGCATGATGCCGAGGAAGTTGACCATCTGGTTGCAGAGCGTGGAAAGGTGGCTGGCAGGAGACGAGGTGATCTTGCCGGGAATGCCGCCGAGACCTTCCTGGATCAGCTGCTTCAGGCTCCAGCCCGCACAGTAGCCGGTCAGCATGGAGAGGTCGTGGATGTGGATGGCGGCGGAACGGTGCGCCTCGGCCACTTCCTGATCGTATACTTCCGTCAGCCAGTAGTTCGCCGTGATGGCGCCGCTGTTCGACAGGATCAGGCCGCCGACCGAATAGGTGACCGTCGAGTTTTCCTTGACACGCCAGTCGAGGCTGCCGAGGTATCCGTTGACGAGGTCTTTATAATCAAGGAACGTGGAACCGACGTTGCGGATCTTCTCACGCTGCTTACGGTACAGGATGTACGCTTTCGCCACTTCCGTGTAGCCGGCGTCGGAAAGCACTTTTTCCACGCTGTCCTGAATGTCTTCAACCGCGATCTTATCGTCCTTTACCTTTTCGGCAAAATCGGCGGTGACACGCAGAGCGATCTTGTCGATCACGCTCGGATGATACGGCGTATTCGTGGCTTCGAATGCTTTCGTGACTGCCACGTTGATCTTTTCAATCTCGAAGGGGGCGACTTTTCCGTCGCGCTTTGTAACCTGATACATAAGCGTCTCCTGTTGATTATATTTACAAGTCTTGTTTTTTCAGCAATCTCACTATACCACAAAATATAGAAGAAGTCAAGACTTATTTTCACAATATGTTGTGCAATTTTGCTGTTTGCGATACTGAATCCGAGGAAAAAGCACAAAACGGGAACCGTTCAAGTCAATCCTTTTCCCGGATCCAGACGGTCATCGCGCTCCGTTCACGGTTATCCCACAACGCATACGGGATCAGCGTCAACTCACCGACCCTGATGGCGATCGCGCCTTCAAGTGAATCCATACCGCCGGCCAGTTCCGGACAGTCGGTACGGGATACGGTCAGGTCGCTGTGGAAGTATTCGGACGGTACGATGTCCTTGTTGTCAACTTCTTCCGCGCAGTATACGACGGGACCGCGGCAGAAGCACACCCGTCCGGCCGTTTCGCGCACATGAGGATCCTCGTAGACCCGGCGGACAGGCATTTCCATCTCGTAGAGAATTTCTGCGCCGGGCGCGATATCTGCCTGAACATACCCGTCGCTTTCCACGGCATTCGGGTTGGAGATTTTCCAGTCCGTACACCAGGCAGGCACACGGATACGGAGCTTTCCGATCCCGCTGCAGGACAGAACCGTGATCTTCACGCGGCCGGTCTTCGGATAATCGGTCTCTACCCGCAGAGAGATCTGCTGATCCCCATCCTGATAACGCAGCGTGCCGCCGATAAACTGATTCAGCCACACGGCGTTGTCGTCTATGGAATAAGCATATCCGCCGACGGACGGAATGAAGCGGCAGAGGTTCGTCGGGCAGCAGCTGCAATCGAACCACCTGACGCGGCACTTTTGTCCGATGGACGCGAGCGGATTATCGTAGAAGAATTTATCCCCGGACAGCGAAATGCCCGAAAGGATGCCGTTATACATTTCCGTTTCGACCAGGTCCGCGTACTTGCTTTCACCGCTCAGGAGATTCATGCGGTGATTCCAGAGCGCCATGCCTATGGCGGCACAGGTTTCGCAGTACGCCGTCAGACACGGTTTATGATAATCTTCGGTGAATCCCTCGTTGCTGCTGCACTGGCCGATGCCGCCCGTGATATAGAGGTTCGCGGGTACGACGTTATGCCAGATGCGGTTCAGCGCCTCGCGCCATGCGGCATTGTCCTCAACGGCTGTGAGATCCGCAACGCCGGTGTAATAATACATGGCGCGAACGGCGTGCCCGGTCACCCGTTCAAGCTGTTCGATGGGCTTATCGTCCTGATAATATTCCGTCGGGGTGTGATAATATCTCTGACGGTCAGAGTCAAAATGACCGTTTCCCCGTTCCCCGACAAGCCATCGCGCAAAATCGAGATATCTGGTTTCGCCCGTATATCGGTATAACCTCACAAGCGCCAGTTCGAGTTCCTGATGGCCCGTGACCCAATGGCGTTTTCCGGGTCCGATCAGGGACATCATATACGCGAGTCCGCGTTTGGCGCAATCGAGCAGCGCCGTCTTCCCCGTTGCCTGCGCATAGGCGATCCCGGCCTCCGTCATATGTCCGAGACAATAAGCCTCGTGCATATCCATATCGGTCCATTTCCGATCCGGATCCGCCAGGATGAAATAGGTATCGATATATCCGCTCTCCTGCTGGGCGGCACAGATATCGTCAATGATTCCGTCAACCCGATTTTCAAGCTCGGGATCAGCATGATCCTGCAGGCAGTAGGCAGCGCCTTCCAGAACCTTATAGACATCGCTGTCATCAAAGAAAATCCCTTTGAAGTCGCCTTCTTTTCTGCCCGCCGCCTTGCGGAAATTATCCAGTCGGCCGCTTTTTTCACACTGATCGAGGCAGGCAGGTACGGTAACCGCCCGCACCTGATTGATTCTCGGAAGCCAGAAATCAGAGTCAATCTCTACATACTGAAAAGGAATGGGTTTCATATTTCTCCCTCATTACATATCATTCACGGTGCACAGCCGGGCGGACATATCCTGTGTTATACAAAAATTCACTCAACGTCCGAACCGCGGATCACGGTATCCGGCACGTAGGTGCGCATGATGGCCGCGTAGGTCTTGAGTTCGTCGTCAGTCGGCGCGTGAAGCCCTTCCGCCAGCACGGTATCGCGGTCGGTGAACGGCTGAATGAAATAGCGTTTCGCGCCGCGGATCCATTCGCCGATCTCCCGGAAGGACGTCTCATCGTGCAGTTCGGCGACCGTCGTAGTACGGAATTCGTAATCGACGGCTCCGCTCATGAGAAAAGCGGCGCTCTCGCGTACGGCCGTCAGATCGTACCGGCTGGCACCGATCGTTTCGGCGTACCGGGTCGGACTGTTCTTCACATCCATGGCGACGTAATCGACGAGGCCTTCCCCGACGATTTTTTTCAGACGCTCGGGATAGGCGCCGTTCGTGTCGAGCTTGACGGCATAGCCGAGCGCCCGGATCGAACGAAGCAGCGGAATGATCTCATCCGTCATCAGCGGTTCCCCGCCGGTGATCGCCACGCCGTCGAGCAGCGTTTTCCGCTTTTCGAGGAACGTAAGCAGCTCCGCGTCGTCCATGATGGGTTCCGTCTTCCTGCTCAGGAGCTCGGAGTTATGGCAGAACGGACAACGGAACGGGCATCCCGCCAGAAAGACGGTACAAGCGACGCGCCCCGGAAAATCCAGAAGCGTCAGTTTCTGCAGGCCGTGTATCTCCATTCTCCTCATCTCCTTTTCATAGTTTCCGTCAGACGCTCCTCTATTATACAAGATATAGTTCCCGATTTCAACCACTCTACCAAATTTTGATGTGTAGAAAATTAGGGGCGATTTTTGTATGTTTTGCTTTATTAGCTGTTTCGGACGCGAATTCACAAATTTGCCTTGATTTTCCGGTCTCCGCCGTGCTATAATCGCACCGTCTTTTTATATTGAAGTTATGAAACGGAGGATCGTATGAATCAGAAAGAAGTGGGCGAACTGCGCCGCCGTCTGACGCCGGAAAAAACAAGCATTTCAAAAATCTACGGCTGTTACGTGAATCAGAACAAGACGATCATCGCGCGGATGGAGGCGTCCGTCGGTCTGATGCCGGATTCCGAAGCGGAACGCTACATGACGCTCTTCCGCCGTTCTCTCTCCGGCTCGCTCGGAAAGAACCTCGTCGATCTCTCCTTCTCGATCCCGCAGGTGACGGACGGCGAGGAACACAAGCTGCTCTCCGGCCTCCGCAGCACGATGCTCTCGGATGAAGCGCTGCGCGAGCGGTTTTATCAGAAGATCGTCGAATCGCTGACGCTCGAGGACAAAAATTATCTGATCTTATTGGCGGCGGACGCCTACGACGTACCGCGGCGGAACAAAAACGACGAAGATGACGACGGATCGGACTCCGTCTTCCGCTATCTGCTCTGCGCCGTCTGCCCGGTGAATGAGGAAAAGTCGGAGCTCGGTTACTTCCACGCGGAAAGTACGTTCCACACGACCGCATCGCAGCAGATCGTGGCCGCGCCGGTGCTCGGATTCCTCTTCCCTGCGTTCGACGGCCGCACCGCCAATATTTACAACGCGCTCTATTACACGAAGGATGCGGGAGATCTGCATGAGCCGTTCCTCGACGCCGTTTTCCATACGGATATCCCGATGTCCGCCGTCCGTCAGAAGGACACGTTCAGCGAGGTGCTCGCCGAAACGCTCGACAAGGACTGCAGTTTCGAGGCGGTACAGTCGCTCCACGAGGAGCTAAGGACGCGGCTCGAGATGCACAAGGAAGCGAAGGTGCCCGTTCCGCTCGAGATCACGGCGCGCGACGTAGAGGAGATCCTCGTGGACGGCGGCGTTCCGGCGGAAAAGGCGGAATCCTTCCGGCACAAGTGCAGCGAGGAATTCGGCAGCGATTTTCTCGTACCGTCCAACGTGATCAACGCGAAGAAATTCGAGCTCGAGACGCCAGAAGTGAAGATCACCGTTGATCCGAAATGCAGCGGCATGATCGAGACCCGCGTGATCGATGGGAAAAAGTATCTGCTGATCCCCGCCGACCACGGCGTCGAACTCAACGGGATGAACGTCGTGATCGGGGAATGAATTCCCTCGCAAAAAACTCCCTCGACCGTAGGAACAGTCGGGGGAGTATATTTTTATATCCGGCCGGAACGCGATTCGTCATCCGGCTCGATTTTTTTGATATTGATCCGCATGAGCGCCCACAGCGTGAGGAGCATGGCCGATTGAATGAGCAGCAGCAGCTGGACGTGCACCATATCCGTTCCGAGAACGTTCAGATGCAGATCCGGGAAAGCCGCCACAAACGCCGTCCCGCTCATCATGCCGAGAAACGATGCGGCGTTGAAGATGAGCGTATAGAACGCCGTATAGTTCGTCTGATCCTCCGCCGGCATATTGAGATAGAGCATATTGGCAAGCCCTATGTCGATCGGCGTGCCGAGAAAATGCATGGAAATCCGCACGATCGGCATGAGGATGAGAAAATCATTATGCGTAACGAACGAATAGGCGATATAGGTCGGCGCGACAACGAGCAAGGTCCAGTCAAACGCCTTCGCCCATCCTACGCGCCGGATCAGTTTCTTCGCAAGCGGCACGCTGACAAGCAGAACAAACGGATACGCCATATTGAGCGTCTGGATGAACGTATAGGACGCGCCGACATTATTGAGCAGATAATAGTTGATCGAGCCGCCCGACACGTTGACGATAAAATAATAGATGAAAAGAAACGTCATCGTCAGGAGGAATTTGCGGTTGGCGATCGGTTTTGTGATTATATCGCCGAGCCGCGGCCGCTCTTTGCTCCGTGCATAGGGATATTCCTTCAGCAGCAGAACGAGAGCCACCTGCACAAGGCCGAGGGTCAGGGCAACGTATCGGATCCCGATGATGATCTCGCTCTGATACGGCGAATTGGCCAGCACGTCGGCCAGCACGCTCGACGCAAGCGCCACGCCGATCCCGATGAAGCTCGAGACGGTTTTCGTGATGCCGTAATAATCCGCCCGCACTTCTTCCGGCAGGAAATTCAGGTGCCACACGTTATAGCCGCCCGAAAATAGCGAATTGATGACGTTGGCAAGGAAAATGATCGAAACGAACAGAACGATCCGCAGGCCGGGATCCTTCACAAGCACCGGCAGGATCGTGATCCCGCCGACGTTGAGCAGAAAATAGGCTGCCTTTGCGGCGGCAAGGACGTATTTCCGTCTCGGCAGGCGCTCCATGATGCTCGGTCCGAACACCGCAAAGCAGGACGCGATATACGGAATGAAGGTGAGGATACTGACGTTGACGATGTCGATCCCGTAGAGCATCAGAAAGCCCGTATAGAAGAGCCCCGTCGTCAGCCACCCTATGATATTCTCGAGAATCGAATCCGCCAGCAGGACGCAGCGTCCGCGGGACTTTTCATCCCCCGAATTGAACAGACTTCTGAAAGTACTCCGCCGCATGAGAGCCTCCCGTTTTTTGTCCGTCGGCCATATCCCGGTCGCCGATAACATTTGATGGCAGGAAAAAAGGACTCCGCCAACGCAAAGTCCTTCATTCTTCTGACCCGAGGGGGAATCGAACCCCCGTTACTGCCGTGAAAGGGCGGTGTCTTAACCGCTTGACCATCGGGCCGAAAAAAAGGATTTACTTATGTGGGTTTGGTGACCCGAGGGGGAATCGAACCCCCGTTACTGCCGTGAAAGGGCGGTGTCTTAACCGCTTGACCATCGGGCCGTAAACCACACAAATAAATCGCTTTTTTTGATAGCGGAAGTTGGATTTGAACCCACGACCTATCGGGTATGAACCGATTGCTCTAGCCAGCTGAGCTATTCCGCCATTGCCGGAACTGCGTCACATGGCGCACCCCGCAACGTGGCTATTATATCACAGCCCCTACCGTTTGACAACACTTTTTTTCATTTTTTTGTGATTATTTCTCGTCCGCTTTTTCGCCCCGGATCTTCTCAAAATACTGCTTCGCCGCCTGCTCCGTCTTGTTCTCACCGAACGTATAATAACGGTGATCCCGGATGTCGTCCGGCAGATACTGCTGCTTCACCCAATGGTTCGGATAGTCGTGCGGATACTTGTATCCCGTGAATTTCGGGCTTCTGAGATGCTTCGGGATCTCGGTGCCGCGCCCTGCCCGGATATCCGCCTCCGCCGCCGCGTACGCCATATAGGCCGAGTTCGACTTCGGCGCCGTCGCCAGCATGACCGCCGCATTCACAAGCGGGATCCTTGCCTCCGGCAGACCGAGTTCCCGCGCGGAATCCACACAGGCACGCACGATGACCGCCGCCATTGGATACGCCGCGCCGATATCCTCGCTTGCGATAACCATCAGCCGGCGGCACGGGGAGATGAGGTCGCCGCCTTCAAGCAGTCTTGCCAGATAGAAGACGGCCGCGTCCGGGTCGGAGCCGCGGATGGATTTCTGCAGGCAGGAGAGCAGGTCGTAATGCACGTCGCCGTCCCGGTCGAAATTCCCCTGCGAGACGGAAGGCGTCAGCTGTTCGATCAGCTCCGCCGTCACGTGCGGGTGCCCGCCTTCATCCCGATCCGCCGCGTTGACGGCCGCCTCGAGCATGGTGAGCCCGCGCCGCACGTCGCCCGCTGACGAATCCGCCAATGCCCGGACGGACTCCGCGTCCAGTCTTGCCTCCGGATATTCGCTCTCCGCTACGTCTTTGATGCGCGCCTCGATCGCCTCTGCCGGGACGTGCTTGAATTCAAACACGGTGCATCGGGAGAGAAGCGCGTCATATATATAGTAATAGGGATTTTCCGTCGTCGAGGCGATCAGCGTGATCCGCCCGTCTTCCAGATATTCGAGCAGAGACTGCTGCTGCTTTTTATTGAAATACTGGATCTCGTCGAGGTACAGTAGCACGCCGTTCTGACCGAGCATGGTGCCCGTATCCTTCGCCACGTCGCGGATATCCTGCAGGGACGCCGTCGTCGCATTCAGCTTATAGAGCGTTTTGCCGCACTTCTCCGCGATGATGGACGCCGCCGTCGTTTTGCCGCAGCCGGGCGGTCCGAAAAAGATCATCGACGGGATGACGCCCCGATCCACCATGCGGCGCAAAATCCCGTTTTCTCCGAACAGATGCGTCTGTCCGGCGATTTCGTCAAATGTTTTCGGTCTGGCCCGATCTGCAAGGGGGGATAAATGCGTCATGATCTATACCCTTTCACAACCGTTAGAAATTAAAACGGGAGATGTCGTTTATCATATAAGGCCGCTCGTCTTATCGAAAGACGGCAGCCGATCCTACACGCTCGTTCTGCCTTCGTTCGACCCGGCAGACGGCTTGAAGCCGAAGGATCTCGGCCGCATGAGACGGTTCGGCGACGCGCTCCGCGAATCGCTTTCCGCCTATGCCGACGGACTGACGCACGTCGATCTGCGCCGCGTCCGGCTGACGGCGGAAACAACGCTTGAGGCGGACGGCGGACTCCTGTGCGTATCGGTCCGTCTGCTGCTCCGGGCAAGCGGCTCCCCGATCCGTCAGCGCGTGATCTTCACGGCATGGGAAAAGGGCGTTCTCGTCCGGCAGTCGGTCGCCGACGGATGATTTTCTTTCTCTATTGTAGTGTATCGGCTCCCGTTTGTCAAGAGAATGTCCCCGCCGACGGGCTTCTGACGGGCAAATCCCTCAAATTTCCGTCTCCGCCTTGCATCCCGTCAAACGATGTGGTATAATTAAAGTTGTTGCTAACGAACAAAAGTCATCAATCCTTGAACATACAGAGACTGATCATCATGAAATGCAAACTTTTTGAACGAAAATCATTCCCCCGCTCCGATTTCCTGTTGCTCGGGATCCTGATGCTCTTCACTTTCCTGAAGGGGTTCATTTTCTACGGCAAGCTGCATCTCGGCGGGTTCGACACGGCGTTCGCGCTGGCTACGGCCGGGATCCTCGCCGCCGTCTGGTGTCTGATCGTTCCCTTCTCCCCGAAAGCGGCACGGATCGTTTTATTCTGTCTCTATATCTTCACGTCGATCGTCATGGCCGTTGACGTGGTATATTACAGTTACACCTCGCGTCTTCCGTCCGCCGTACTTCTCGGTGAAGTCGGTATGCTCGGCAACGTCTCCGACTCCGTTATGGAACTCGTGAAGCCGCAGTACGTTCTCTTATTCATAGATCTGCCGCTCTGGTTCCTTTATGCCGTCAACCGCCGCCAGATCTGCACGCAGCTCGACCGCGGCCCACTCGGCAGACCGTACCGCCGGCTGGTCGAAAAGGTCTCCCCGTTCATCGGCTTCGCGGGAGGCGCTGCGGCTGCTCTGCTCGTGCTGATCGTGCTGATCGTATGGCCGGGCTTTGAAGCCGAATACATGGAAAACGAATTTCTGTGCTATCACACGTCCGATCTGTTCAACTCGTTCGTCGCGGAAGAGGTCGAGCCGGTCATGGAAAAAATCGAACCGATCATCGCTGAGATCATCGGCAGCGACAGCACGCAGGCGGAGGAAAAGCCTTCTCTGAAATCTCTCTACACCGCGCCTGACGAAAGCGGCAGCGAATACTTCGGTCTGGCCAAGGATCGGAATCTGATCGTCATTCAGGTGGAAGCGCTCGAGAATTTCGTGATCGGCGCGACGTACGAGGGTCAGGTTATCACGCCGAATCTGAACGCCCTGATCGGCGAAGACTCGCTCTATTTTGATCACTACTATTATCAGATCGGCGGCGGAAACACGGCGGACGCGGAATTCGCCATGAACAATTCCCTCTTCGGGCCGGAGATCGAGTGCGCCTACACCAAATTCACCGACAAGCACTATCACGGTCTGCCGTACCTTCTGAAAGACAACGGCTATTCCGGCGCGTACGTATTCCACGGCTACATCGGCTCATTCTGGAACCGCGAAGCCGCCTATCCGAATCAGGGATTCGACGATTTCATTTCGCTCGAAGACCTCGAGGAGACCGATCTCTTCACGATGGGTCTCTGCGACAAGGAACTGTACCGTCAGGCGATCCCGCATCTGCTCTCCTACGAACAGCCGTTTTACAGTTTTTTCATCACCGTTTCGTCGCACTTTCCCTACGGCATCCCGCTGAAGGATCGGGATATCGTCCTCAAGCCGGAAGATGAGCAGACGCTCTTCGGACTCTATCTTCAGGCGATCAACTACACGGATCGCGCCATCGGCGAATTCGTGGAACGGCTGAAGGAAGCCGGACTTTACGACAACAGCATGATCGTCATCTACGGCGACCACTACGCGCTGTCAAATTCCGATCCGCAGATCTGCGGGCAGTTTGAGGCGCTGACGGGACGG
Organism: Eubacteriales bacterium; assembly: GCA_045643445.1. Taxonomy (GTDB): domain Bacteria; phylum Bacillota; class Clostridia; order Oscillospirales; family CAG-272; genus UMGS1696. Next base: position 1,680 of record JAZUKT010000289.1, on the reverse strand, counting down.
CGCTACTCCCTCTTCGATCAGTTCAACGTGCCGTACATCATCCACATTCCCGGCATGGGTCGGACGGAAACGCACGGGATCGCAGGCGGGCACATTGATTCTCTCCCGACGATGCTCTGTCTCCTCGGCATCCGCAACGACAAATCCGTCATGTTCGGGCAGAATCTTCTGACGGCGGAGCGCGGCTTCGTCTGCGAACAGATGCATCTGTCCATCGGCTCGTTCATCTCGGACGAGATCTTCTTCCAGAAGCCGCAGAACAACATCAAGACGAATTACAGCGTCTACGCGGCCGGAACGCTCGAAAAACTTGACCCGGATCTCTTCATGGATCAGTCGGCGATGGCGGCCGGACGGATCGCGGACTGCGCGGAGCTCATCAAAGCGGACGATCTCCTGCTCGACGGGGATTCATAAAATACAAAACGGTCTGTCGCTGGTACAAACGAGCGTCAGGCCGGTTTTCTGTATATGGGACAAGGAACGGAGAGTACGCGGCCTTTTGAAAAAGGCCTGGCGAAAACTTTCATCAGAAGGGCTTCATTTCAAGAAGCCGCGTATCGTCGCCGCTTTCCGAAAATTCGTTATTCGTCTTCTTCCGATTCGCGCTTTTTCATTTTTTCGCGTTTTTTCGGCATGACTTCGGCGAGCGGATTTTTCGTCATGGCCTCTTCCATATGCTCATTCGACACATGCGTATAGATCTGCGTCGTATTGAGCTGCTCATGGCCGAGGATATCCTTCAAGACGCGGATATCCACTTCGCCCGACTGATACATGAGCGTCGCCGCCGTATGCCGCAGTTTATGCGTGGAGTAATTCTTATAGGCGAGCCCGGCTTCCCCGAGGTATTTCTTGACCATCCACTGCACCGTCTTGACCGAGATGCGCCGCCCGAATCCCGACAGAAACAGGGCGCTCTCATGCCCCGGTTTCGGCTCGGCCATCCGCCGGATCGGCAGATAAGCGGTGATCACGGCACGGCAGGCGTCATTCAGATAGACGATACGCTCCTTCGAGCCTTTTCCGATGACGCGCATGGAACGAAGCTCCGGGTCGATATCGGGAATGCTGATCCCGGCCAGCTCCGACAGACGGACGCCGCAATTCAGGAAGATCGTCAGAATCGCGTAATCACGTTCCCGCGTTTTCGATTCGGCGTCATCGTTCACGGCTGAAAGGAGATCGACGCACTCGTCCACCGTCAGATATTTCGGCAGCTGCTTCTTCGGCTTGGCCGATTCGACGTTGGCGGCGGGATTCACTTCAAAAATCTTCTCCCGAGCGGTACAGTATTTATAAAACTGCTTGACCGCCGACAGTTTCCGCGCTCTCGTCCGTTCGGTATTCCCGCGTCCCGTCTTGACGAAACTCAGAAAACCGTAGATCTCAAGCTCCGTGACCGATTCAAAATCCCGCTCCGTAAGGCCGCGGATGTCGATCGCATCGAAGTCGTCTCCCTCGGTCGGCAGGCCGTTGCGGGATGCAATCAGCCATCGGCAGAAGGTGCGCAGATCCAACAGATACTCCGACACCGTCTTCGGCGAGCAGCCCTTGACCACGTCTTTATAATTGGCAAATTTCTGGATCAGCAGCGGGAATTCGTCCGTAAACGACGTCATATCGCACCCTCCTTCCGGTCGATTTCTCCGCCTTTTATTATACAACAAACTTTAAGGT
>JAZUKT010000288.1:0-2530 GCA_045643445.1 Eubacteriales bacterium | reverse complement strand
ATATTGCCGCATCACAGACAGAGTCAGATCAAGATAAGACCGCGATACGGCCGGACCGGTCAGCGTGAGAACGGTCGGCTGATCGAGTCGTGGTGCGGCCAACAAAATCCCCGACGCATACTGCGACGAGAGACTGCCGTCAAGGGAGCAGTCGCCGCCCGTGAAGCGCCCGTTCAGTACGAGCGGATTGTGCCCGGATACCGTCACGCCGTGGGCGGTGAGGCAGTCGAGCAGCGCCCCGTGCGGCCGTTCGGCGAGGCGTCCGTGCATCTGAAAAGAGACGGATCGCCCAAAAGAGGCGGCAACTGGCAGCAGAAACCGCAGAACCGCGGCGGATTCTCCGCAGTCGATGAACGCCGCGTCCGGCACCTCGCGGATCGGGCGAACGAGCAGCCCGTCAGATTCCTCGCTGATTCCGGCGCCGAGCGCACGAAGCGAGCGGATCGCCGCCGTGACGTCATCGGAGAACCCGGGCGAGCGGATCACGGTCGGTTTGTCGGCAAGCGAAGCGGCGATCAACAGACGGATCGCGTGAGATTTGGAAGCGGGTGCCGACGTTAATCCCGCGGGAGCGGACGGAAAGAAAGTGACGTTCATCCGTTCGCCTCCATGCCCGCGCGGAAAAAGTCAGCGAGCCGACCGATTTCGAGCGGATACAGCCGACAGGAGCCGATCCGCTCCGGCAGCACAAGCGTGACCGTGTCGCCGCGGCGTTTTTTGTCGTGAACGGCGGCGTCGGCGATGGCCTCGGCGGCATAATTTTTCCAAAGATCGAACGGCAGCGAGAATCGCGCCAGCAGTTCGTCAACGGTATCGGAAAGATTGGGCGCACAGAATCCGGCGGCGGCAGCCGAACGGGTGATCAGCGACAGTCCGGCGGCGACGGCGTATCCGTGCGGGATCGCGTAATCGGAGAGCAATTCGATGGCGTGCGCGGCCGTGTGCCCGAGATTGAGCAGCTGCCGCTCGCCTTTATCGTACAGATCGCGCTGCACCACGCCGATCTTGTAACGGATGCAGTCGGCGATCACGTCGTCGATGATGAAATCGTTCGCTGTCAGACGACGGAACAGATCGCCGCCTGCGAGAATCGCCGTCTTGACGACTTCTGCCATGCCCTCGGCATACACGGAAGCGGGCAGAGTGGCGAGCACGTCGGGATCGCATAAAACGAAGGACGGCTCGTGGAACGCACCGATCTGGTTCTTCCCGGCGGGGAGATCAATCGCGGTCTTGCCGCCGACCGACGCGTCCACCATGGCGAGGAGCGACGTCGGAATCTGCACGAAACGGATGCCGCGCAGATGAACGGCGGAGGCAAATCCCGCGAGATCGCCGACCACACCGCCGCCGAGCGCGAGCACGCAGTCGGAACGGGTGATTTCTTCCGTTACGAGCCGCGTGGCCAGCGTTTCCCACGTCGCAGCGGATTTGTTTTCCTCTCCGTGCGGAAAGACGAACGGCTTGCATACATCAAATCCGGCCTTTTTCAGGGAAACGTCTGCCGATTCGCCGTACAGCGGCCATACCGTGTCGTCGGAGACGGGCAGCATCCGGCACGGAGCCATTTCGGCGGCGAGCAGTTCGCCAAGCGCGGCGAGAGAACCGCGTTCCATGTGAACCCGGTAGGATCCCGCGTCAAGTATTGTCATGTCGGCTCCTTTCTGACGGCTTTCCGTCGGCCGAAAAATACAGATTTATACAAAAATTATAGCACGAACCGTCCGGCTTGTAAAGCAATTTCGCAACGAAAGAGAAAAATCGCCGCGCCGCCGCCCTTGAACTCGGCGAAAAACTATGCTATAATTGTAACAGAAATGATTGTAAGGAGGCGGATGAATGAATCAGAACGAAAGAACGGAACGGGTGCTGGATCGCCCGGTGTCGTCTCTGCGCGGAGTCGGCGAGTCCCGTGCCGCCGCCCTCACCAAGCTCGGCATCCGTACGGTGGAGGATCTGCTCCGCTGCTGGCCGAGAGCGTATCAGAACCGCGGCGACGTCCGCACGGTGGCGGAGATCCGCGAACGGCTCGGACAGGGGATCACCGATCCCTGCGCGGCGATTCTCACGATCGCGTCGGAGCCGGAGGTGCGTATGATCCGCAGGGGCATGGTGCTCCTCAAAGTGCGCGCATTCGATGAAACGGGCAGTGTCGGGATCACGTATTTCAATCAGCCGTATCGGAAGGATCAGTTCAAAGTCGGCGAGACGTTCCGCTTTTTCGGTCGTTTCGCACTGGATCGCCGGACGGTGACAGCCGCTTCTCCGATCGCGGAGCCGTACGATGAGGCGCGCCCGCTTCCCGATCTCGTGCCGGTGTATCCGCTCACGTCCGGGCTTACGCAGCGGCTGATGGCGGGACTCGTGGAAGAGGCGCTGCGCCTTGCCGGGCAGGAACTCACGGAATTCATGCCGCAGGGGGCGCTGGCGGAACTGCATCTGCCGACCTACGGCTATACGGTGTCGGAGATCCATCGGCCGCAGAGTCTCGCATCCCTTGATTCGGCGCGGCGGCGGCTCGTGTTCGATG
>JAZUKT010000287.1:0-2237 GCA_045643445.1 Eubacteriales bacterium | reverse complement strand
GGTTGAGGTATTCCTCTGCGCAGAGTCCGACTTTCGTGAGGTAGCGGCAGCACTCGTCGCGTTTGACAATTCGTCCGGCGGCGATCGAGAGCAGATCTTTCACGGTCAGTCCCTTGAAGCGCGGCGGCTGCTGGAATCCGTAGGAAATCCCTGCGGCAGCGCGTTCCGTCACGCCGAGGTGGGTGATATCCATGCCGTCGAGGGTGATTTTGCCGGACTGCGGCTGTGCGATACCCATGATCACCTTCGCAAGCGACGTTTTGCCGCCGCCGTTCGGGCCCGTGATCACGACGTAGCTCCCGCTCTCGATATCGAGCGATATATGATCGAGTATCGTATTCGGTGCGGCGCCGGGTGTGGCTGCGGGCACTTCATACGTTACATCTGTCAGACGAAGCATTTTTTCTTCCTTTCTTCGTGAGGCGTATTGATACAAACTTTTTTCCATGATACAGGATTGTACCTATTATATGATATTTCTTTGGGAAATACAAGAGCCCGCGGCAATTTTCTGTTAAGGGATTTTGGTAGAGAAGCCAGCGGGCTTCTCTGATTTTGTTTTTCGTCCTCCGCGGGCGGCGCACAAGAGGCAGTGCGGGAGGCTTCTTCTTTCTTGTTGGAGATTTTGGTAGAGAAGCCTGCGGACTTCTCTACTTTTGTGTTTTGTCCTCCGCGGACGGCGCACAAGAGGCCTTTCCGGCGAGGCCTCTTGTGAATCACCCGCCGTTCAAGGGTGAAACCGTCGTAAACGACATGGTTTCCCCCTTGAAAATCCCCCTTCCTGCCGGCTGCCGCCGGAAATGGGGACAAGTGGACAGGTCGGGGGTCTGGGGCGAGAGCGTTAGTTTGTAAAACGAGTGCAGAGCAAAGTTTTCATAACGGCAAAGCCGAGAGCGTTAGGTATTATGTTGACGTGGTCAAAGTTTTCCTCTCCGGCGGATGAATTGCTGCGATTTTATACCTATATCACCGCTTCGTTCCACGGCGGGGGTTTTCAGGGTCTCGGCGGCCCCTGAAAACCACGGAAACGCTCTTCTGGGGCTCTGAAACGCCTTTGTTTCGTGAGTTGGACATTGTCTATCCTATCCCCTCCATAAAAGTTCTTGCCAGACTTCTTTCAAGAAGCCGCGTTTCCCCTTGCTTTTTCTTGTAAGATATAGTATAATATACTTGATTTAGAATGCCTAATTATTCCCTCGGATTTCGGAGGTGCTATTTATGGAGAAAAACAGGATTCCCGTAACGATTGCGGGAACGACATTAACGCTGATCACGGACGAGGCGCCCGAAGTTGTACTCGATCTTGCCGAGCAGGTCGACGCGCGCATCCGTGGGCTCACCGGCTCGTCTCTCCGCGTTTCTCCGCTGGACGCCGCGCTGCTCTGCGCCGTTGACACGCTCGGAGACAAGCTCACCGCCGAAAAGCGCGTCCGCTCTCTCGAAGCGCAGCTTTCCCTGTGCGAAGTGAACATGAAATCCCTCCGCGAGGAAATAACCGCGTGCAAAAAAGCGCTCACCGAAGAACGCACCCGCGCCGCCGAAGCCGCAGCACAGACTCCCGCGACGGCCGAATCCGATCTGTCCGCGCCTCTCTCCGGCGACCTCGTCAGCCTTGATGAGAAGATCACGGCGCTCGAAAAATACCTCGAAGGCCGCAAGTCCTCCGGCTCCACCCGTTCGCACGAGGAGCGCATCCGCTACATAGAATCTCTCCTCCGAGGCAGCGATGACAACGCCTGAATTACTCGCGCCCGCCGGAAGTCCCGAAGCGCTCCGTGCCGCCCTTGCCGCCGGAGCCGACGCCGTCTATTTCGGCGCGACCGCGTTTTCCAATCGGATGCGGGCGAAAAACTTCACCGACAACGATCTTGCCGACGCCATCCGCCTCTGCCATGACTGCGGCGCGAAGGCGTATATCACCGTCAACACCCGCGTGCGTGATCGCGAATTCGACGATCTCCTCGCCCTCGCCGACGTGATCCTCGGTTCTCCCGATGAAGCCGCCCGTGCAGACGCCGTCATCTGTGCCGATTTCGGTGTCGCCCGGCAGATCCGCGCACGCTATCCCCACGCCGTACTACACGCGAGCACGCAGACCTCCCTCTCTTCACCCGCCGACTGTGCCGCGCTCCGTTCGCTCGGATTCACGCGCCTCGTCGTCCCGCGGGAATTGTCACGGGAGGAGATCGCCGCCCTCGTGCGGGACTCCGGCTTTGAAATCGAAATGTTCCTCCACG
>JAZUKT010000286.1:0-9345 GCA_045643445.1 Eubacteriales bacterium | reverse complement strand
TGTTGACTTATTTTGCGAGAGCCGTGAAGGTTCTGTAAACCATCATGATGGTCTGCTCAACAGTCAGCGTGTTTTCCGGAGAGAACGTGGTGTCGGAAGTACCCTTCACGATGCCCATGAGTACCGGGTAGCCGAGTTCGGAGTTGCACCAGTGAGCGGCGGTATCTTCGAACTTAACTTCTGCATCAAAACCGGTGGTTTCTGCGCCCAGAACTTTTGCAACACGGTTGATGATAGCAGCCATTTCGGATCTCTTCAGCGTGTTTTCAGGCTTGAACATGAAGGAACCGTCGTCCTGAGCATAACCGTTGATGATACCAAGGTTAGCAGCAGCGAGAACGTTAGCGTCCGTCGTGTCGGTGAAAGCAGCTTCGCCGGCTTCGGGGAGAGCAGCGCCGGTCTTCTCAAGGAGAGAAGAGAGCATCAGAGCGAGCTGACCGCGGGAGATACCGTCGGTGTAACCGTTCTGCAGTTCAGCGGGAACGAGACCTGCAGCGATGGCAGCGTTGACTTCTTCGAGGGCCCATGCGGAAGGTTCTGCAGCAACAGGGGCAGCAGGAGCTTCGGTTTCGGATTCAGCGGGGGCTTCGGTTTCAGCGGGAGCAGCGCCGTCGGCGGGTTCGTCGGCAAGCGTGATCGCCCAGTTATACTGATCCTGCCAGTTGTTCGGGTCGATACCGGCGGGAACGATATCAATGATGTTATAAGGTTCGCCATCAAAGTTCTGAGGAGAAATATCGATATTCATGCCGAACATATCACCGGCAACCATCTGATGGTTAACAGCCATATTCAGGCTTTCGTCCCAGAAGAATTGGAGTTCGTACGTGGTGGTTTTGTTGATTTCATCACGAACGCCAGCCCAATCGAAATCAGTCGTGATCGGGTTAGCTTCCCAAGCCTTTTCCCACCATTCATAGATGAAATCGCCGTCATCGTGAACGGTGATCTGAATGGACAGCTGAGATGTCTGATCCCATACGTATGGGTCGTCCATAAAGTTGAGGTAAACGCAGTCGTAATTCCAGATCTGATTATACTGTGGAGCACAGCGGGTTTCTACTTTAATCTGAATACCAAGATAGAAATAGAGGTCATCCCATCTCATGTAGAGATCAATGGCAGAGGGCATCAGCTGCGTGTCGTAAAGGACGTCACCGTACTGTACGGCATATTCCGGCCATACGGAGGGAATCTGCGTTGCAGCGTACTTACGGACTTCGTCGAAACCCTTCAGAGACTTGATCGGTTCACCCCAGTTATCTTCGGGGGTAATAACGCCGTCAAGCGTCGGAGGCGTGCTGGTCTTGTAAGCCGTGCAGGTAGAGAAACCGGCAGACAGACCAACTACAAGGAGGTTTGCGAGAACCACAACCATAAGAAGAACAGCAATTTTCTTCATGATCGTATGATCCATTCGGATCGCCTTTCTGTAAATTTTCTTCGCCGGGTCTGAACCCGGTTCGGAATGTTGGACAGCGGCCGCATACCGATCGGCACACTGCTGCTGACGGCAACATTTTAACATAAATTTCGCTGATTGTCAATATTGCTTCTTCGGTTTCAGAGTGATATCATTCACGGATTTCAGCGTCAAAAGTCAACTTTTCGGCAATATCACGTACTTTTTCCATTATCTGCTTTATCGTATCTGCTTTATCGTCGTCCGCATCAGAAAAGCAAAAAATTACCGCAGCTGTTTCCGGCCGCGGCAATTCTTTACCAAACCAAATTTAATGTTCAAAAGCTCACAGAACAATGTCGCAGGCGACCGGATAGTGATCGGAAATGGTCATATCGCCCGCCGAATCGTCCCAGATGTACGCGTCGCCGTGTTCCATGCCTTCATCCGCAAAAATATAGTCGATTTTGCAGTTATCACGCCCGTCGTATCCGTGGAAGCTCTGCAGGACGGCGGTACTGTAATCTTCAAGCGGAAGCAACGATTCTTTCGCCACGCAGCGGATCGGTTCGTCCTCCGGCATGGAATTCATATCGCCCGTCAGGATCACGGGAAGCGGCCATACGGCGCGGTCTGCGGCAATTATCGAAAGAATCTGCCGCATCTGCAGTACCCGGACGGGCTCCACGATATGGTCAAGGTGCGTATTATAGTAACGGATAGGCTCTTTCCTGTCCTTATGTTTCAACACGACTTCGGTCAGGATCCGGGGACAATGGCTCTGTCCATCATAACGGGAACCGGCCACATAAGGCGTCGGTGACAGCCAGCACTGACGGAATTCGAGCAGGCTGAACGTATCCCGGCGATACGCGATGCAGCATTGTTCGTCGGTATAATCGTCGTCTCGTCCGTAACCGGCAAAAGCGTAATCCGGCATTTCCCTCTCAAGAAGTTCCCGCTGGCAGTCGCGCACCTCCTGAAAGCCGATGAGATCCGGCTTTTCGTCGGCGATCCGCTTCTTCGCCAGCGCAAACCGCGGCGCCGTATTCTCTGCCGTATCGCACCGGATATTGAAAGTAACGATTTTTAATCTGACCCGTTCCATGTTCTGTCTCCTTTATGTGAGTCAATTTGATTCTGCAAATTTTCAGCCGTCCGTCTGTGCCGCGCTGCCCGCGAGGTCGATCGGTTCTCCGAGATACGTCGGATCGGGCTTGAATACCGTGTAGAGAAAATCCTTGGCACGCGCCGCCCATTCACGGACTTCACGCATGGACTGTCCGCGGTAAGTATGAAGATCCGCCGCCACGCCGTACGCATCCAGTCCCATCTTTTCGGCCACGTAAAGCGCACGGTACAGATGATACTTCTGTGTGACGATGAGTACCTTCTGCGCGCCGAACACCCGCTTCGCCCGGACGACGGAATCGTAGGTGGAGAAGCCCGCATGGTCAAGGAAAATATGCTCGGCGGGAATGCCGCAGTCAATGAGATACCGCTTCATGGTATTCGGCTCGTCGTATTCCGTCCGACCATGGTCGCCGCTTGCGAGGATCACGCCGCCCGCGCCGTTTTCATACGCGGCCGCGCCGGTCAGCAGTCGGTCGGTCAGCATATCGGACGGTCTGCCGTCATCCCGCACGCCCGCGCCGAGAATGAGGATGCAATCGTATCCCTCTCCCGGAGAATCAACGTCGAGAATGCGGTCTTCCGTCTTTTTGCAGATGAGGAGATTCACAGCCGCGACGAATACTGCCGCAAGCAGGACGACGATCACGGCTGCCCACAGCACGGGAACGAGGAGTTTAAGGATTCTGCTTCTTTTCATGCTCCGCCTGTTCGAGATATTGTTTCATGGCTTTTTCGTTTTTCTTCTTTTTGCTCTTTTTTACAATAGCACGGATGATCAGAACGACTGCCACAATGATGATGGCCCAGATGATCAGGTACGGCAGATTCGTAACGAACCAGACGGCAAAGTCAGACGCGCCGACACCGATATCGTAGAAGGTATCGGAAAGGCCGCTCGAAATGCGCTCGCCGAACGTCATGGCCTTCTCGACCTTCGTTTCGCGGATCACCTCCGACACGCTGATGCGCACGGTGCAGTAGGCGATCAGATCGTCATATTTACGGATCTGCGATTTATAGGAGTCCATCTGATAATTGACTTCCGAGATGCGGGACTGGAGCGCCAGCACGTCGTCGAGCGATTCCGCTTTATCAAGGATCTCAAGAAGCGCGTCGTATTCGGACTGGAGCGCACGGATGTGGCTCTCCGTATCGACGTAGTTCATCGTCACGTCGTTCGCGTTCTCGGATTTATAGGTCTGCGTGCCGAGCGTGCCCGCGTCCGTCATGAAGTTATCGTATTCATCCGCCGGGATGCGCGCAACGAGATAGGCGCTTCTCGAACGGGAGGAATACAGGCCGTTGCCGCTCGATTCGGACGATTCAACGTAGCCGTTATGTACCGCGATGCACTGCGTCAGTTTGGCGATGAAATCATCGTATTCCTTCGTCTCGTAGCCGAGATTTGCGTTTCGGATGATTTTACGCTGCGCGACGTCGTTCTGCGGTTTCGCTTCGGCGGGCGCTTCCGTCTTGTTGTAAAGATCATAATCTGCATACCCGGATGCATCCATGTCCATCGCCATTTCCATAGGCGCTTCCATGGCTTCCCGCTCGACGCTGTAGGAGTAGGCGCTGTCATACTTGGCGTTCTGTTCGGTGGCGGCGCCGCATCCGATTAGGGAGACTGTCAGTAAAAGCGCGAGGGCAAGTGCAGCGATTCTGTTGTTTTTCATGAGAGGTACCATCCTTTTTTTGAATTTGGGATCTGTCTCTGTACTGCCTTACAGACGTATTATACACCATATTTGTTCCAATGGTATGACCGAATTCTGAAAATTTCGTAATTTTCCGTGTTTTTCGGCTTGAATCGACGGCTTAAGTGGTATATAATAGGATAAATCAACTGAACAGTAAGGGGGATATTCCCATGGCATACAAGAAATATTTCACCCTCAGCTACGACGACGGCTCCTACGCCGACCGCAAGCTCGTCCCGATGATCAACGAATACGGGCTGAAATGCACATTTAATCTCAATTCCGGCAGAATGTCCGCGGACGACCGCAACGACTGGCGCATCTGCACCGACGAGATCAACACGCTCTACAAGGGACACGAGATCGCTACGCACGGTCTTGAACACCCGCATTACCGCGAAATGAAGCCGGAGGAGATCATCTACGACATCACGGAAGACATGAAGAATCTCTCCGCCATCGTCGGTCATCCCGTTCTCGGCCACGCTTATCCCTACGGCTGCTTCAATCAGTACGTCATCGACGTCGCCGCCACGACCGGGATCCGCTACGCCCGCGTCGCTACCTCGGACGAGACGGTCGATCCGCCTAAAAACTGGCTTGAATGGTACCCGACTTGCCATCATGCCAATCCGAAGATTTTCACCCTTCTCGAAGACTTCATCAACGCCGAGCCGACCGATCACGATCTGCTCTTCTATCTCTGGGGTCATTCCTTTGAACTCGAAGAGGAAAACAAGGAATTCAACAACTGGGATCACATTGAAAAAGTATTCAAGATGATCTCCGGCCGCAGCGATATCACCTACGTCACGAACATGGAATTCTTCGAGAGCCATCAGTGAGTCGCCCGCACAGCGGCACATCACCGCTTTACCGTGATATAATCCACTAATTCCGCCCCGCGGCACGCAAATTTTGTTGATTTGCACGAAGCCGCATTCCCGCGAACGCATTGACATTCCGCCGTATGTGCGGTATAATAATTATGTAAATTTTCGTGCACTTTCGCATTGATATGCACGGGATTTTCAATACAGTTTTATAAGGAGATTTGTTATGAACAGAGTATTCAATTTCTCAGCCGGTCCGTCTATGCTTCCGCTTCCCGTCCTTGAAAAAGCGGCCTCCGAACTCGTCTGTTACGGCGATTCCGGGATGTCCGTCATGGAAATGAGTCACCGATCCGCGGACTACGACGCCATCATCAAAAAGGCTGAAGCAGATCTCCGGAAACTGATGAATATTCCGGATAATTATAAGGTTCTCTTCCTCCAGGGCGGTGCCTCCACGCAGTTCGCGTCCGTTCCGCTCAACCTGATGAAGACCGGCAAGGCTGACTACATTCTCTCCGGCCAGTTCTCCACCAAGGCTTACAAGGAAGCTCAGAAGTACGGCGACGTTGTTGCTGCCGCTTCCTCCAAGGACGACAACTTCACGCACATCCCGGCAACGACCCGTGCGTCCTTCCGTCCCGACGCCGACTACGTGCACATCTGCTTCAACAACACGATCTACGGCACGAAGTTCCACGAAATCCCCGACACGGGCGATATCCCGCTCGTCGCCGATATGTCTTCCTGCATCATCTCCGAACCCGTTGACGTCACGAAGTTCGGCGTTATCTACGCAGGCGCGCAGAAGAACATGGCTCCTGCCGGTCTGACGGTCGTTATCGTCCGCGAAGATCTGCTCGGCTGGGTCAATCCCGTCACGCCGTCCATGCTCGACTGGAATCTGATGGCCGAAAACGAATCCATGTACAACACGCCGCCGTGCTACTCGATCTACATGGCCGGCCTCGTTTACGAATGGATCCTCTCCATCGGCGGTCTCGAGGAAATGAAGAAGCGCAACGAAAAGAAAGCCGCGCTCCTCTACGATTATCTCGATTCTCAGGATTACTACATCGCCCCCGTTGAAAAAGGCAGCCGTTCCATGATGAACGTCACCTTCGTCACCGGAAACGAAGACCTCGACAAGAAGTTCGCAAAGGATGCGGCAGCCGCCGGTCTCAAGAATCTGAAAGGTCACCGTTCCGTCGGCGGCATGAGAGCCTCCATCTACAACGCCATGCCCTACGAAGGCGTCGAAAAGCTCGTTGCCTTCATGAAAGATTTCGCTGAAAAGAACCCGAAATGAGGTTATAATAACATGAAGAAAATCAAATTACTCAATAAAATCGCAGCGGTCGGTCTGAACCAGTTTGACAAGAGCGCGTATGAGCTCTCCACCGCCATCGAAGATCCCGAAGCCATCATGGTGCGCTCTGCCGCCATGCACGATATGCAGTTCAATCCCGAACTGAAGGCCATCGCACGCTGCGGTGCAGGCGTCAACAACATTCCGCTTGACCGCTGCGCTGCCGAAGGTATCGTCGTATTCAACACGCCCGGCGCCAATGCCAACGGCGTAAAGGAACTGGCGATCGCCGCTCTGCTCCTCGCTTCCCGCAACATCGTCGGCGGTATCGAATGGGCCAACACCCTGACGACCGACGTGGCCAAGTCCGTCGAAGCAAGCAAGAGCAAATTCGCAGGCTGCGAGCTTAAGGGCAAGACGCTCGGCGTGATCGGTCTCGGCGCTGTCGGCGGTCTCGTCGCCAACGCAGGCAAGGCGCTCGGCATGAACGTCGTCGGCTGCGACCCGTACATCACCGTTGAAGCCGCATGGAGCCTCTCCCGCGACATCCGCAAGGCTGCTACGTACGAAGAAGTTTTCGAAGCGAGCGACTACATCTCCATCCACGTTCCGCTCACCCCCGAAACGAAGAATCTCATCAATTCCGGTTCCATCGCCCACATGAAGAAGGGCGTGCGCATCATCAATCTCTCCCGCGCTGATCTCGCCTGCGCATCCGACGTGAAGGAAGCGCTTGCAGACGGCAGCATCGCCGCATACGTCACCGACTTCCCGACGGAAGAAACGGTCAACGTCCCCGGTATCATCGCCATCCCGCACCTCGGCGCTTCTACGGAAGAGGCGGAAGACAACTGTGCCGTTATGGCTGCCGACGAACTCACGAAGTTCCTCGAAACCGGTAACATCAAGAACAGCGTCAACTATCCCTCCATCGAGATGCCCCGCACGGACGCCGGCCGTCTTGTGATCCTGCACAAGAACATCCCGAACATGATCTCGCACATCTCCTCCACGCTTGCAAAGCAGAACATCAATATCGAAAACATGGCCAACCGTTCGAAGGGCGACTATGCCGTAACGCTGATCGACACCTACGCCGACGTAACGCCGGATATGATCGACGCGATCCAGGGCATGGAAGGTATCATCCGCATCATCAAGATCGCCTGATCCCGCCCGCGTACTTTGAAAAAACAACCGCACCCCATTCTTTCGCAATGAGGTGCGGTCGCTTTTGTACCGAATATCCGTTCAGACTCTGATCTGTCTCATTTCGAGGTAGTAGCGCTTGCTCTCCGCCTCGCCCATGGAGAAAGTCTTGCGCGGCAGCGTACCGAACTGCTCCACGTACGGGAACAGCTCCGCCTTATCCATCCCGTCAAGCAGGAAGCCCACCGTATCCGGCGATTCGCACAGTTTGAGGACGGAATCTTTTCCGTGGATATAATCGCACGATGCGGTCGGATGTGCGGCGAGATAATCGTCGAGGAAATTCTGCAGCGAACCGACTGTCAGGGCGTGCGTCGGATTTGTAAAGGCCACCGTCTTTGCTTCCCCGTGATGCACGATAGTGATCGTCTGATCTCCGCTCTCCCCCGTTACGGATGCCAGCGCAGCGAGCAGATCGGCCGGATCGACGTTTTTCATGATCCGATAGATCGGCTCAAACACGAGCGATTCGTCGCCGAGCGGCGTCAGTTCGCACAGTGCGTACCGGGCAGGATGATCCATCGGCGCGCCCGCCTTTTTGAGATTCTCCCAATGCGCTTTAGCCGCGGCGAGCGAATGATTGCCGTCGCCCATCGCGTAGGTGAGACCGGGATTCGTCCGTTCATACGCTGCTATCTTCTCCATCATGTCGTCGAGCGCCGATCCCGTGAGTGTATGAGCACAGACGTGTCCGCCGCCGAGCATGAGGTCAAAATCATAGAGCTTCGACGCAGGATCGCAGAGCGTTTCCGCATAGTCGAAGAGGCTCGTATCGTTCGCCAGAATGAGGATATGCGGCAGTTCGACCGTGGCCTCAGCCCGCACACGGCAGCGCGGCGGGATCCGCTCCAGCACCGTCTTCTCGGTTGCCCGGATGGCGGAATGCGAACCGACTTCGTAACTGTACGCCTCAAGATCCATCTTGCCGATGAGACCGCGGCGGATCTGTCCGTCGGGCAGCGTCCGATGCAGGCTGATCAGCCCGGTAACGGTCGTCATGCCATCCGGTGAAAATTGCGCCATGGAAGACGCGATCGTCTCGCCGTGCTCCGCTTCACGCGGTGTGCCGAGATACGCTTCCGGCATGATATACCGATACGCGGACGGCGCGTCACCGATCAATGAACGGCACGCATCCCAGTAACCGAGTTCCGACGTGAACTGGTCGCACGCTATAACAGCCCACCGCTTCATCGCTCCGGCATCCTTCGAGAACGCCGGAAGCAGGATATCGGCAGGCGAAAAAATCAGTTTCGTTTCCTTCATGGAAATTGTCCTCCGTTTGTCTGTCTTTCCCCTTCATTATACAGTTTCGCCGCCTGAATGTCAATCGTTATTCTGACAGAATCGGACACGTTCGGCGAACAATCCCCCGTCTTTTCCCATATCATGATAACAAGTACAAAGCAGAGGTTTAGAAAAGTGGAATACAACATCAAGGTCGTCAAATTCGGCGGCAGCTCCCTCGCAGATGCCGAGCATTTCAAGAAGGTCGGTAACATCATCCGCTCCGATCCGTCACGCCTATTCGTCATTCCGTCCGCGCCCGGCAAGCGCTTCTCCGGCGACACCAAGGTCACGGATATGCTCTATGAATGCTACAACACAGTCGCCGCCGGTCAGCCGATCGACGGAATCTTCTCGAAGGTCTGCGAACGGTTCGATCTGATCATCACGGGGCTCGGTCTCTCGCTCGATCTGACCGACGAATACACGCACATCAAATGGGCGATCACCCACCACGCCGGTCGTGACTAT
>JAZUKT010000285.1:0-7156 GCA_045643445.1 Eubacteriales bacterium | reverse complement strand
ATCGCTTCGCTCGGCGGACAGACGGCCATCAATCTGGCGCAGCCGCTCGTTGACCGCGGTGTCAAGATCATCGGCACGGATTGCGCGGCGATCGAGCGGGCGGAAAATCGCGACAGCTTCGAGAAGATCCTGCTCGCGCTCTCCATTCCGCAGCCGAAGGGCGAAGCTGTCACCAGAATCGAAGACGGCGTGCGTGCGGCGGCAGAGATCGGCTATCCCGTGCTTGTCCGTCCGTCGTTCGTACTCGGCGGCCGCGCCATGCAGATCGTCGCCAACGAGGAACAGCTCCGCCATTATCTGAGAACGGCCGTGGAGATCGACGCGGACAAGCCGGTGCTTGTGGATAAATATATCCTCGGCAAGGAAGTCGAAGTCGATGCGATCTGCGACGGCCGCGACGTGTTCGTGCCGGGTATTATGGAATTGGTCGAGCGCACGGGCATCCACTCCGGCGACTCCATCAGCGTCTATCCGGCCTTCTCGATCTCCGATAAGGTCAAGGGCACGATTCTCCAGTACGCGAAGAAACTCGGCATCGGCATCGGCATTGTCGGACTGTACAATATTCAATTCATCGTTGACAAGAACGACGACGTCTACATCATTGAAGTGAACCCGCGTTCCTCACGTACCGTTCCGTTCCTGTCAAAATCCACGGGGTACAGCCTTGCCGACATCGCCACGGAGGTCATCCTCGGCAAGAGCCTCAAGGAGCAGGGCATCTTTGATCTGTACCCGGCTGAAAAACAGCGCTACTACGTCAAGGTGCCGGTCTTCTCCTTCAATAAGATCAAGGGCCTCGACGCCTACCTCTCTCCCGAAATGAAATCGACCGGCGAAGCGATCGGCTACGACGACAAGCTCAACCGTGCACTTTATAAAGCGCTCCAGGCGGCCGGCACGCGGCTCCAGAACTACGGCACGGTCTTTGCGACGATCGCCGATAAGGACAAGGAAGAGGCGCTGCCGCTCATCCGCCGCTTCTATCAGCTCGGCTTCAATATCGAAGCGACCGGCGGTACCGCCAACTATCTGAAGAGCCATGGCATCCGCACGCACGTCCTCAAGAAGATCAGCGACGGCAGCGACGAGATCCCGGAATCCATCCGTCAGGGTCATATCGCCTACGTCATCAATACGCGCGATATCGGCGCAACGACGCAGATGAGCGACGGCCAGCGAATCCGCCAGTGCGCAACCGAAAACAACGTTACGATCTTCACGTCTCTCGATACCGTTCGCGTTCTGCTCGACGTGCTTGAAGAAACGACGCTGACGATTTCCACCATCGACGCCTGAGAGAGACGCATGAAACAGAGTATTTTTACGATCACCGAAAATCTGCCGCTGACCGAGAGCGTATTCCGCCTGAAGCTGAGCGGCGATACGTCTGCCGTCACCGCGCCGGGGCAGTTCGTGAATATCCGGCTGGACGGGCTGTTCCTGCGCCGGCCGATCTCCGTCTGCGACTGTGAAAACGGGATCCTGACGCTGATCGTCAAGATCGTCGGCCGCGGAACGGAGCAGATGAGCCGCATGAAGCCGGGCGACACGCTCGATGTGCTGACCGGGCTCGGCAACGGCTACGACGTCACGAAAGCGGGCGATCATCCGCTTCTGCTCGGCGGCGGCGTCGGGGTTCCGCCTCTCTATCGGCTGGCGAAAGTCCTGCGGGAAGAGGGGAAGCCGGTCTCCGTCGTCATGGGCTTCAATAAAAAAGACGAAGTATTCTACGAAGACGAATTCCGCGCGCTCGGCTGTGACGTGACCGTCACGACGGCGGACGGCAGTTACGGGACGAAGGGATTCGTGACCGACGCGCTGCCTGCGGATTACTCCTATTTCTATACCTGCGGACCCGAGCCGATGCTGAAAGCCGTGTACCGTGCGACGAAGACGAGCGGCCAGTTCAGTTTTGAAGAGCGCATGGGCTGCGGATTCGGCGGCTGCATGGGCTGCTCCTGCCAGACGGTCACGGGCACGAAGCGCATCTGCCGGGAAGGCCCGGTTCTCGTGAAGGAGGAACTTATATGGCCGGTTTGAAAATAAAGCAAGCATAAATCGTCCGTTTGCTGTTTCAAACCTCATTTGTGCCTTTTGCCGCCAAAGGGCGTCAAATTCAAAGAATCGGCACAAATGCAATGAAAGGAATAGTCATGAGTATGAAAGTAACTCTCTGCGGGATCGAACTTGACAACCCGGTGATCCCCGCGTCCGGCACGTTCGGATTCGGCTACGAGTTCGCGGAATGGTACGATATTAACCTGCTCGGCACGTTCTCCTTCAAGGGAACGACCAAAGAGCCGCGCTTCGGCAATCCGACGCCCCGCATCGCGGAATGCACGGCCGGGATGATCAATTCGGTCGGCCTGCAGAATCCCGGCGTGGATCGGGTGATCGCGGAGGAACTGCCGAAACTTTCCCAAGTCTTTCATAAGCCGGTCATGGCGAACGTCAGCGGTTTTTCCGTCGACGAATACGCCTATACCGCCGAAAAAATCGGAAAAATCGAATCGGTCGGCTGGATCGAAGTCAACGTCAGCTGCCCGAACGTACACGGCGGCGGCATGAGCTTCGGTACCGATCCGGCTGCGGCGGCCGCTGTGACGAAAGCCGTGAAAGCCGTAACGGACAAGCCGGTGATCCTGAAACTGTCGCCGAACGTCACCGATATCGTCTCCATCGCTAAAGCGTGCGAGGAGGCGGGCGCAGACGGCATCAGCCTCATCAACACGCTGCTCGGGATGCGGATCGACCTCAGAACGAAGAAGCCGGTCATCGCCAATAAAATGGGCGGCTTTTCGGGGCCCGCGATCTTTCCGCTTGCCGTGCGGATGGTGTATCAGGTGGCGCACGCCGTCGGGATCCCCGTCATCGGCATGGGCGGTGTCAGCACGGCGGAGGACGTCATCGAAATGATGCTCGCCGGGGCAACGGCCGTGGAAGTGGGCGCCGCCAACCTTGTGAATCCCTGCGCCTGCCGTGACATCATCCGGGATCTGCCCGCCGTCATGGAAAAGTACGGGATCGAAAATCTGACTGATATAATCGGGAGAGCATAACCATGGGAAAAGACGTCATCATCGCCTGTGATTTTGCGAGTGCCGCGGAAACGTTCGCGTTTCTCGACCGCTTTACGGGCAGAAAACCGTTCGTCAAGATCGGTATGGAACTGTTCTATGCGGAAGGCCCGGCTGTCGTGCGTGAACTGAAAGCGCGCGGGCATCGGATCTTCCTCGACTTGAAACTGCACGATATTCCGACCACCGTCAAAAAGGCGATGGCGGTTCTCTCCGGCCTCGACGTGGATATGGTCAATCTCCACGCCGCCGGAACGACGAAAATGATGGAAGCGGCGCTCGAAGGCCTGACGAGACCGGACGGCACGCGGCCGCTGTTGATCGCGGTAACGCAGCTTACCTCGACTGATCAGGAGACGATGGAAAACGATCTCTGGATCCGGGAACCGATCGCCGACGTCGTCATGCACTACGCCGCGAATGCCAAAAAGGCGGGACTGGACGGCGTCGTCTGCTCGCCGCTGGAAGCCGGAAAGGTACACGGATCCTGCGGCGCGGATTTTCTCACCGTGACGCCGGGTGTTCGGTTTGCCGACGGCGATAAGGGAGATCAGAAGCGCGTCATGACGCCTGCGGAGGCGAAGAAGATCGGCTCGGACTACATCGTGGACGGCCGTCCGATCACCGCCGCGCCGGATCCGATCGCCGCCTATGAGCGGTGCCTCAGAGAATTTGCGGATTAACGAAAGGAGTACAGCGATGGAAACGAACGTACAGATTGCAAAAGACTTACTGAAAATTCAGGCAGTGTTCTTCCGCCCGGAGGAACCGTTTACCTGGGCGAGCGGCATCAAAAGCCCGGTCTACTGCGACAACCGCCTGACGCTGACGGCGCCCGAGGTGCGGCTTGACGTGGAGAACGGACTGGCGGAGCTGATCCGCACGTACTACCCGGAGGCCGAAGTGCTGATGGGCACGTCCACCGCCGGTATCGCGCACGCGGCCATCACGGCGCATCTTATGGGTCTGCCGATGGGGTACGTCCGCTCCGGCGCGAAGGATCACGGCAGACAGAATCAGATCGAAGGCAAACTCGAGCCCGGTGCGAAGGTCGTCGTGGTGGAGGATCTCATCTCGACGGGCGGCAGCGTGATCGAAGTCGTCAACGTGCTCCGTGAATCGGGCGCTGACGTGCTCGGCGTCGTCTCGATCTTTACCTACGGCATGAAGAAGGGACTCGAACGGCTTGCGGAAGCGAACGTCACGAACCATTCTCTCACGAATTTCGACGTGATCGCGGACGTGGCGGCGGAGGAAGGCTATATCAAGCCGGAAGACGTCAAGCGCCTGATCGCGTTCCGCAATAATCCGTCCGACGAAAGCTGGATCGGAGGCGCCAAGTGAGAAGTCTGATCGACATACTGGATCTGACGACGGACGAACTGAACGGGCTGATGGCGACGGCGACGGACATCATCGAGCATCCCGCAAAGTATGCCCACGCCTGTGAAGGGAAAAAGCTCGCCACGCTTTTCTTCGAGCCGTCCACGCGGACGCGCATGAGTTTTGAGGCGGCCATGTACGAGCTCGGCGGCAACGTCCTCTCCATGACGGACGCGGCGACCTCCTCGGCTGCCAAGGGCGAGAGCATCGCCGACACCGCGAAGGTCATCAGCTGCTACGCCGACATCATCGCCATGCGTCATCCGAAAGAAGGCGCGGCGCTCGTGGCGGCGAACAATGCCTCGATCCCGGTCATCAACGCGGGCGACGGCGGTCACTGTCATCCGACGCAGACGCTCGCCGATCTTCTGACGATCGCCCGGGAAAAGGGCAGGCTGGATTCGCTCACCGTCGGACTGTGCGGCGACCTCAAATTCGGCCGGACGGTGCATTCGCTCATTCACGCGCTCTCCCGGTATAAGAACGTGCGGTTCGTGCTCATCTCGCCGGAAGAACTGAAGGTGCCCGAATACGTCAAAAAAGACGTGCTGATCGACGGCGGTATTCCGTTCACGGAGACGACCGATCTCGAAGCGGCCATGCCGGAACTCGATATTCTCTACATGACACGGGTGCAGAAGGAGCGCTTCTTCAACGAGGAAGAATACCTCCGCCTGAAGGACAGCTACGTCCTGACGCCGGATAAACTGACGACCGCGAAACCGGATATGTGCATTATGCATCCGCTGCCGCGTGTCAACGAGATCAGCGTGGCGGTCGACAAGGATCCGCGCGCGTGCTATTTCAAGCAGGTGCTGAACGGCAAATATATGCGCATGGCGCTCATTCTGATGCTGCTTGAGGAGGCCGGACATGAACATTGACTCCATCCAGAACGGGATCGTGATCGACCATATCACGGCGGGATGCGCCATGAAGCTGTACGAGCTGCTGCGGCTTGATACGCTGGACGCGAGCGTCGCCATGATCATGAACACGACGAGCCGCAAAATGGGCAAGAAGGACATCATCAAGATCAGCGGGAACGTGACGGTCAATTTTGACGTGATCGGCTACGTGGATCCGGGCGCGACGGTGAACGTCATCCGCGACAGCCAACTGATCGAAAAGCGGGTGATCGGCCTGCCCGAACGGCTGACGAACGTGATCCGCTGCAAGAATCCGCGCTGCATCTCGCAGACGGAGCAGGAACTCGATCACGTCTGCCGGCTGACGGACGCGGCGAACCGTGTTTACCGCTGCATATACTGCGATACGCAGGTAAAATAATGGCGGACACAACCATCGGAAATAACGAAAGCAGGACTGAAACGAGCCCTGCTTTTTTCATGCCGCTTCGGCTTGATTCTCGCCGATTCCGCTTGACTTACAGGGGAGAATATGGTACAATAAAGTTGGATAAGTATTATAATTAGATGTAGTATGTCAATCTGCGGAATGGAGAATAAAACGATGAAACAACCATATCTCGAATGCGGAAAAGCGGTCTCGACGCACGGTGTCCGGGGCACGCTGCGGATGGAATGCTGGTGCGATACGCCGGAGACGATGGCACGCCTCAGAACGCTCTATCGCCGGGGCGCGGACGGCACGATGATCCCGATGAAGGTAAAGGCCGCGTCCGTGCAGAAGGACATGGTGCTTGTCTCCTTTGCTGATCTCGGCACGCTGGAGGAAGCGATCCCCTTCAAGGGTACGATCTTCTATGCAGCGCGCGGCGATTTCAAACTGCCGGACGGCGCGCATTTTGTGACCGATCTGATCGGCCTCGGCGTATTTGACGCGGAGAGCGGCGAGCAGTACGGTACGCTTGCCGAAGTCATCACGCCGGGCGGACGGGAAGTCTACGTGGTGAACGACGTGAACGGCGGCTCGTTCATGATCCCCGTGGTGGACGAGTTCATCCGCCGGATCGAGGACGAAGGCGATGACGCCGGGATCTACGTGCATCTCATCGACGGGATGCGGGAGTGAACCATGCGTATTGACATCATGACGCTGTTCCCGGAATACGTTGACTATATCCTGTCGGAGAGCATCATCGGACGCGCTCGCCGGGCAGGGAAACTCGACGTGCGGACGCACAATATCCGGGATTATTCCGAAGATAAACATCGCCGGGTGGATGATACGCCCTACGGCGGCGGACGGGGGATGCTCATGGCGGCACCGCCGATCTACCGCTGCTGGCAGGCGATCGTGGCGTCCGGCGAGCAGGAATCTGGTGTTCAGACGCGGCATACCGTGTATCTTTCGCCGAAAGGACGCCTCTTCCGCCAGTCGATCGCCGGTGAACTGGCAGCATACGACCAGCTCATCCTCCTCTGCGGGCATTACGAAGGCGTGGACGAGCGCGTGATCGAGGAGATCGTCGATGAAGAACTCTCGATCGGCGATTACGTGCTGACCGGCGGAGAAGTACCGGCCTGCATCATCACCGACGCGGTCGGCCGCCTGTGCGAAGGGGTGCTGACGCTGCCGGAGTGTTACGAAAATGAAAGCTTTACGGATGACCTTCTCGAGTATCCGCAGTACACGCGGCCGCCGGTCTGGATGGGACGCGAGGTACCGGCGGTGCTGCTGAGCGGGCATCACGCGAATATTGAAAAATGGCGGGCGGAACAGTCGAAGGAGATCACGCGCAGCCGCCGCCCGGATCTCATGAAAGACGA
>JAZUKT010000284.1:0-1578 GCA_045643445.1 Eubacteriales bacterium | reverse complement strand
TGCTCCCCGCAGGCCACGTCGATCGCCGGGAACAGTTTTTCACTGAGGCTGCACGTCGTCGTGTGCGGTTTATTCGAGACGACCGCCGTACGGATGCCCGCCTTCTTCAGCTTTTCGGTCAGCTCGGTGACGCCCGGATACGGCCGAGTTTTGATCTCGCAATGCGCCGGATAATACGCCCGGTATGCCCGCACCACGTCATCAAACCGCTCGTCTTCCCTGCCGCCCGGAACGGATGCTTCGATCAGCCGCTCCACGCCGTAACCGACCGCCGCCCGGATCTCGTCGAGCGTACGCAGCGGATAGCCGACTCCGGCCAGCACCGCGTTCACGGAATCCCGGAGGTCTTCGAGTGTATCAAGCAGCGTGCCGTCCATGTCGAACAGCACCGCGTCGTAATGTTTCATTTTTTCTGCTCCTTTGTCGGTTTTTCTTTATTATTATAGGTTATCCGCCGCGCTTTGTCAAACGACCGCATCGAAAAAGCCCGCATCCCGTGTGAGACGCAGGCTTATCGGTCAGTCTTTCAATCCTTTGCGCGTGAGAGCGATCCGTTTGCGCCGCGTATCGACCGACTTCACCATGACCTTGATCACGTCGCCGACCGCGAGCAGTTCACTCGGATGCTTCACGAACCGGTCGGCCATTTCGCTCACGTGGAGCAGGCCGTCCTGATGCACGCCGATGTCAACGAAGGCGCCGAAGTCGATGACGTTGCGCACCGTGCCCGTCAGCACCATGCCCTCCGTCAGATCCTCGAGAGCGAGCACCCGGTCGCGCAGAACCGGCGGCGGGAGCGCGTCACGGATGTCACGGCCCGGCTTCTCAAGTTCCGTGAGGATATCGGAAAGCGTCGGTTCGCCGATCCCGAGTTCCCCGGCCAGTTTCTTCATGCCGTAGTCCGCCGCTTCTTTGCGGAGAGACAGACCGCCGCGCACTTCTTCCTTGGTTTTGCCGAATTTTGCGAGCAGCGCTTCCGCAGCCGCGTAGGATTCGGGATGCACGCCCGTATTATCGAGAATCTCACGTCCGCCGGGGATCCGCAGAAAGCCCGCCGCCTGCTCGAACGCCTTCGCGCCGAACCGCGGCACCTTCAGGATCTCCCGTCTGCTCGAGAATTCACCGTTCTCGTCACGGTATCTGACGATATTCTTCGCCGAGGCCGTATTGATCCCGGCAATATACGAAAGCAGCGAGTACGAAGCCGTATTCACGTCCACGCCGACCGCGTTCACACAGTTTTCCACCACGCCGGTCAGCGCCTCGTCCAGCCGCGCTTCCTTCATGTCATGCTGATACTGCCCGACGCCGATGGACTTCGGGTCGATCTTGACGAGTTCCGCCAACGGATCCTGCAGCCGCCGTGCGATGGAGACCGCGCTCCGCTCCGTCACGTCGAAGGTCGGGAATTCCTCTGCGCCCAGCTCCGACGCCGAGTACACGGACGCGCCCGCTTCGGAAACAATGATGTATTTGGTGTCGCCGCCGATCTCCGCGAGCGTTTCCGCGATGAACATCTCGCTCTCGCCCGAGGCCGTGCCGTTGCCGATCGCTACCACGTCCACGCCGTATTTGGCG
>JAZUKT010000283.1:0-2575 GCA_045643445.1 Eubacteriales bacterium | reverse complement strand
AAGTCCCCGTCACCGTTCGACTTGAATGTGTTATGCACGCCGCCAGCGTTCATCCTGAGCCAGGATCAAACTCTCTAAAAAATTGTATCTCAAGCGAACCTTGCGATCCGCATTGATATCAATCACTTAGAGTGATCTTTTATGCTCAATTACTTTAAGAGCTTCATTTTAAATTCAAAAGAATTTTCGGAGTCTTTTGTACATTGTTGTTGTTCAATTTTCAATGAGCGATTCGCCGTAGCCTTTTTTGCGACGGCTCGTATAGTATATCACGGCCGCCTCCCCTTGTCAACCCCTTTTTGCAAAAAAAATTGATTTTTTTGCAATTTTCGTATTTCCGCCGGGAAGCGGTCATTTACCTACCATTATTATATATTATCGGTCGTTTTTTTACGAAATAATTCACACCGCGAACTGGAAAACGCAGAATCCGGCGTACAGCGCGAGCAGCAGGATCCCCTGCCAGCGGCGGAGCTTGCCCGACACGAGCGGCGGGATCGTCATGATCGCCATGACCGTGACCATGAGCGGCAGATCGATAACGAGCGATGCGTTCAGGCCGCCGATCGTTTTGGCTGCCGGGATGGCAAACGGCGAGATAGCCGCGGAAAGACCGCTGACCGTCACCATGTTGAAAATGTTCGCGCCGATGATGTTGCCGAGCGACAGCGCGCCGTGCCCTTTTGCCAGCGCCGTGATCGCCGTGACCAGTTCCGGGAGCGACGTACCGAGCGCCACGAAGGTGAGGGCGATGACAGACTCCGGCACACCGAGCTTTTCCGCAATGATCGTACCGTTATCGACAAGAAGATCCGCGCCGTAGGCAATGAACGCCGCGCCGATAATCATCAGAACGATATCCTTCCAGAGCGGACTCTGCGGCTTCGCGTCTTCTTCCGGCTCCTGCTCCTTCGCGGACGCGAGCGACTTCTTCGCCTGCAGAACATTGATCACCACGTAGGTCACGAAAATGACGAGCAGGATGATGCCGGCAAGTCTGCTGAATCCGCCGAAAACGGTGGCGTTGATCACATAAAAGACGGCCGTTCCGAAGAAGAAGGCGACCGGCAGCACGAGCGTTTTCCGTTCCGTTTTGGCCGGGCGGATGGCGATCGTCAGCGCCGCGATGAGCGCCGTATTGCAGATGATGGAGCCGACGGCGTTACCGTACGCGATGTCGCCGTGTCCCTTGACGGCGGACGTCGCCGACACCATGACCTCCGGCAGCGTCGTCCCGATCGAAACGATCGTCGCGCCGATCAGAATTTCCGGCAGGCCGAAGCGGTGAGCGATCCCGACTGCGCCGTTGACGAACCAGTCGCCGCCCTTGATGAGCAGCACAAGGCCGACGGCAAACAACAGAATAGGCACAAGCATTTTATTATCCTCCCTGTCGAACCGACAGATTCTTATCACGTTCGCGCGCTTTTGACACGCGGTAGCATCATTATATCAGATAGTCACTTGACTGTCAAGGCATCCGCAGAAATTTCCGACAAAAAAGGCGAGCCGCGCAGCCCGCCTTTTTATTGTTGCCCGATCTGACCGTCAGGCCGGTTTTTCCGTTTTATTTCCCGTTTTCTTCTGCGAGAGCAGGATCCCCGCGAAGATGAGCACGCAGCCGAGGTACGCCGTCCACGCCATCCGTTCGTGCAGGATCAGCGCGCCGCCGATGGCCGAAAAGACCGACTCGGTCGACATAAGGATGGAGGATGACGTCGGATCGCTGTACCGCTGACCGAGGACCTGGCAGGTATAGGCCACGCCGACCGAAAGGATGCCGCAGTACAGGATCGGGATGGCGGCGTCCGTGAGCGCGGAGACCGAAAAACGGGCGCGTTCCGTCAGCAGAGCGCCGAAAATATTGAGGATCGCGCAGACGGCGAACTGCGTCATGGAAAAGCGAAGCGCATACACGCCGTCGATATAGCGGTCGATGACGAGGATCTGCCCGGCGAAAAAGACGGCGCAGAGGATGAGGAGAATATCGCCGGTCGTGAACGTCAGCGCGCCGCCGCTCATGCAGATGAAGAAAAGGCCGACGACGCCGAGCACCGCGCCGATCCACGTCCAGAGATTCGTTTTACGGTGGAGAAAAATGCCGAAGATCGGCACGAGGATCATATAAAGTCCCGTGATGAAGCCGCATTTGCCGACGTAGTCCGTCATCACGACGCCGAGCTGCTGGAGATATGAGGCGATCCAAATGAACGCCCCTGCCAGAGCGCCCGTCTTCAGCGTGCGGATCAGTTTATCCCGGTCGTGCGCCTTTCCCTCAAACAGCGCGATAACGGGGATCAGCGACAGCGTGCCGAGTACGTAGCGCGACGCGTTGAACGTGAACACCGGGACGTTGCTGCCGACCCGCTGCGCCACGAACGCGAAACCCCACACGACCGCCGCCGTGAGGAGAAAAACGATTCCTTTGACGGAGTTTTTTCTGTTCATGCCGCGCCTTCTTTCAGAGTGCCGCCATGATGCGGTCGGCTGTTTCAAGGCAGAGAAGGCTTGCGTCCTGTAATTCCTCGAAAAATTCGCGCGCGCCGCCGGCCAGTCCGTCGGATACCGCCTTCAG
>JAZUKT010000282.1:0-5012 GCA_045643445.1 Eubacteriales bacterium | reverse complement strand
TATGCGTCGGGATGATCCCCGTATTGAACGCCGAGTCGCCGCCGAAAACCGCGTAATTAAGCAGGGCGTATGTATGCCCGCCGGACGTAACGTATAACGGGTGCATCACGTCACCGCCTTCCGGTATGTGATTTCCATGTAATTCCCGATCGCGGTTGCCGCTTCCGCGGAGCTTCCTGAATAGAGCGTCACGGTGGAGTCGCCCTTAGGGAGCGCGGGTATAGTTTGGGTGCCAGAATAACTCCATGACGGAGATTCCTTCAGGTATAACATCTCATAGGTCGCGCCAGTGCCTACGAGATAGGTTGCCAGACCCTGAATATCCGTGATATTAGATGGGAGCTTGACCTTAATGGTGTCACGAGCAAGAACTGCTTCCCATTCGTTAAGATTTGCAAGCGGTGTATCGGATGCCTTGAAGGTGAACCAGGTACACATAGGTATCACAGTTGGGTCGGGCTTAGTGACGGAGGGCGTCGGCATCGTCCATATACCATCCTCGATTGTAGCGTATAGGGTGGATGGCTTTGACGTGGTGCGATATATCTGGCTGAATTGCTTACTCGTCCCGGAATGGGAAGAATCGAAATAGTCGTATACTTGGGCAAGACGAGGATTTTCCCCTGATATAGAGTATAGTTTCCCGCATAACTTGACTTTTTGATCACCGATCCCGATATATACGTTTGTACCGGTCGTTGACGTTACAATCGTCGACGGATTTTTAGGCGTTTTATCGCCCGATGCGGGCGGTGTCTCGGTCGATGCTCCGTATACGATCACCTTGATCGGCGGATAAGCGACCGCGTCCTCGACTTCTCCGGGCGAGAAAAAGCTCTCGGTGTGTTCCTCCCATTCTTCGCCCTCGAAAAAGATCTTATGCGCTGCGAGCTCGTAATTCTTCATTAGGAGTCGCCTCCCTCCGGGACGTCAACGATACCGAGCAGCGTGACCTGACCGGTCGGCGTGGACGAGACGTACAGACCATACTGTTCCGCGAACGTGACTTCGTCCCAGGTTGCCTGCGTACCCGTGACCTCGACGTTAGTCGGTGTGTCGAGCTTCTCGCCGGCATGAGCGATCGCCCAGATGTGGATGTCGCCCGTGACGTACTGAGCGTCGAGGACGTACGTGTTCGGGATTGTCGTGGCCTTTGCGAGATTGACGGTCGAGCCGTCCGGGAGCTCCGCGAATACGTCGTTCTCGCCGAACTGATAGCCGCTCGACGGTGTGAACGTACACACGATAGCATTCCCCGTCTGAATGGTCGTCGGGTTGCTGCTCGCTCCGGTCGCATGCTGGAGCGAATAATTAACGAGGAAGGTCCTCGTCGCCGCGGTGCAGCTGATCTTCACGGCTCCGGATGCCGTATCAGTCAGGTAGAGTATGCCCTTCGTGGGGTCGTGGATATCCACCGTGAACGTGAAGGCGGTCTGAAGTACATCGTCGATCCAGACCGTAGGCGTGACGCCCTGGAATGTGTATCCGGGATCCGCCTGGAGATGTATCGGACCAGACGTCATTCCGACGTACTTAGTCGTCTGCAGCGTGCAGTGGACGAGGGTGTCTGCCGCTACCGGGCAGATCTCGAACGAGCTGTCGTCGGTCCCTTCCGAGAGATCAGACTCGATAAATCCGAGCGCATTAGCTCTGAGTCGGAGATAATGCGTGCCGATCGTCGCCGCCGAGGAGTTAAACCACGAATCCCAGCCGGAGAGCGTGGTTATATTTTTTGTGAGTGTAGCCATCAGAGATATCCTCCTATATAATTTTCTTCATCATCGTTGTCAACGTAAAAGTCATAATCTTCTGCGTTATCGACCGCGTCCCAGCTCGTCATCGGGAAGTTGAGCGCTACGTTCTGAGGAGTCGAGAGCTTCGTCGTCGGCGCCGGCGCCGCCTGGCATATCGGCGTGAAGATCCGCAGAAATAGCGGCTGGAATTTATTAAGGAATTCCGTGGTGATGTCCTTATCCAGGATCGCGTAGAGCGCCGTCAGAGCTTCGATGATCCCGCGCTTATTGTTCGTCGAATTCTGCTCGTTGATTCCCTGCAGCTCTTCCAGTGAGCCCGTGCTCGGTACCGTGCCGGGATTGAAAGCGTGATTATAAATCACCTTCGATCCGAGACGGAGCTCATCCTCCGAGAGGTTTCTCAGCTGATTCTGAATTCCGACTCTGCGCGACCAGCTCGGACCCTCCATATAGATGATAGCCCAGAGGCGGTCCTTGAATTGAATCTCCGTCTCGGACGCGATCGGCGTATTCCCGAATCTCGCGGTGAGCAGATAGTAGACGGTCAGAGCGTCCTCATCGGAGAGCTTGTTCCCGTGGTATGCCGGATCAGCCGCTTCCTTTGTGCTTTCGACCTGGTAAATTCCCGACGTCTTATAGGCCGTCAGGAATTTGGCCGAGGTATCGAAGATCTCCAGCAGTGTTCGGTGCAATTTCGATCCCCACTTATTCATGAACATTTTCGTCGTCCTCCTGGATCTCTGCGTCTTTGAGATATATTTTCCTTTTGCAATCGGGACAGATCACGTAATAGCGTCTGCCGGAGCTGTGGAGCTCGGAGATGATGTCAGAGATTTTCTTATTCTTGATCGCATTGATGATGCTGACAATTCCCGCGGCCGCGGCAGTTATCAAGGCGATTATTTCAGCAGCTGTCATTCTTCGTTACCTCCTTCCGGAATAGTGATGTCAGGTTTTTCTTTCGGATTATCCTCGAGCAAGGGGATCTGCTCCGATACCGTGACCGATTCGTCGATCGATACCGACATATCCAGCCCCTGATCGGCGAAGGCGCTCCGGGCGAGCTCGCAAAACTGCTGACGGATCTCCAGCCCCGAATTCATCATCGCGGACGATCCGCCGGCATTCATGGCTTGCTCGGCGCCCAGCATGTGCGCCGTTTTTTCAAATACCCCGTTTGTGTCATACCCCTCCGAGCCCCGGCGCCAGTTGTCGAGCGCCTGCATCGCCTGGAGGAATTCCTGCGCCGACGCGCGGGATCCGTTCGTGAGGTCCTGGAAGTCGAGCGATCCGATGACCGGCTGATACGGGAGCCCGGACAGAGCTCCGGCGTCGATCGCCAGATTGAGATTATCAACATTCGCCGACTCGTCCGGTCCCGTGACCCTCATCCCGCGGACGCCGGTCGCGATCATCATCGCAGTACGGAGATACGGAATCATTCTTGATTCAATATCGATGATCGCCTCATTGAGCTGTTGCCGAGGCTGCACGTGCTGCGACTGCTGGCGGATATAGTCCGTCAGGATCACGCACGGCTCGCCGGTGATTTTCTGGTCGGCATAATACACCGGCACACGTTCCAGCCCGCTGATCCACGGCGTAACGTCCTTTCCGGACGTTGAGCTCGAGCTCTGACCGTTGAACGGGAGAGGCGTGATCTTCGTGTAGCGACCGTACACGTCTATCTCGCCCGCCGGCGCGAACGGCAGAACATAGAAGCGATTAACGTCCTTAAGGTAGAACAGCGCGAGCTGCCCGCGGTAGTAGAGGATTCTTTCGATTATCGTGGGGTCGATCTCCGGAGGGAGCCCGCCCCATTTATAGCGTTTTACGCAGTCGGTCTCGTCGATGATCCGGAGTATCGTCTTAATTCGGACCGGTCCGATCCGGGCATCTGTCGCCTTAAGCGGTAACTTGGTCTTAGGATCAATCCCCGCGAGGATCAGCGATTCGAGATCCGGGATATTTGCGTTATTCTGTCCCATGTGCTATGTATACTCCTTTCTGCAGGGTGTTATTAAGCTCAGAGATATAGTGCGGATCTACGCCCGGCTCCTCGTAGCGGAGCAGCGATCCCTCCACGTAGATATACGGGTCGTCATCCCACTGGTTGCCCAGGAATTCGTCGATCGTTCCGGGGCGGCCGCACGTCATGCCGTTGTATCGAATGTAATCCTTAGCCGCCTCGACCTCCGAGCGTGTGCAGGTGTAGTATTCGACGAATGGGAAAAGCTTGAACGCTTGCGTGATCGTTCCGATCCCGGACAGACCGTCCGGCGTTGCCGCGATGTTTTCAAGCTGCATTTTGTGAATATCAATTTGCGCCGAGCGTTCGACGTAATGCGTAGCGATCGACGTAGCCGCGCCGATCGTAGCGTTCTCGAGTCCCGCCGCTCCCGCGGCGATCTGGCCGACGTTCCCGGTCGCCAGTCCCATTCCGAGATTCGTGCCGGCGCCGGTGATCGCGCTTGAAGTTTTCCCGACTTGATTGATCCAAAATTTTGCATCATTTGTCTTGATCTGCCGATCGAAGATTTTCTGATAATTGATATTCTGCCTTTCATACGCCGCGAACGAGTCCGAGATCTGGGGGAGCGTGAAGTCACCGCGACAGATCAGACCGCGCTGGTCGTTGTTGTAACGGCCTCCATACAGTCCGCCGGCAAATACGGGCAACACCTGAATGAAGGGAGAGTACGGCTTATAGGTGCAGTTGACGTCGAATCCGCCGGCGTAGTCGTTCATAGCCGGCGACCATTCGTATATCGTCGAGCCGTCCGGAGATACCAGGCGATACAAGTCACACATAGTTGACAGCTTCCGGTTTTCGCGTTCCGTGAAGGTCATCGGCTTGCGAAATGAAAATTGAGAAAATGCCGGGAAAAACATATATCCCACGGTATTATCCGACGTGTCGGTCAGCTTCACGTAGTCGGTATCTTCCGTCATATTCGCCAGAGAGATCTCGCCGTCAGCCGTCACGATCTTGCTATTCCCCTCAAACGGGCAGTACGGAAGGATCTGCAGATCGTACAGCCAGGGGCTCGCTCCGCTTCCTTGAGCTGATATCGCCATCGCCGCCTGGAAGGAGATCGATGTGAAGTCCTGAGTCGTTCCGCCGATCTTCAGCTTGCCATAAGGCATGCAGAACATATCGTATGGCTGATCGAGAAGGCTACGCCTCGTATCCGGGATTGATATCGTGATATTATTGACAGCCAGAGGAATCAGAAGAATCAGACTCTGGGGATAAGA
>JAZUKT010000281.1:0-2340 GCA_045643445.1 Eubacteriales bacterium | reverse complement strand
CACGGACAGCGCGGCGGGCTGATACTGCGCGGCGAACTCTTCATAGGTCATGGCAACGCCGGAATCCAGCATGCCGTTGAACAGAAGGACGGCGGGAGCATCTTCAAAATTGCCCTCGCGGATCTGGGGCATGAACTCGTTCTCGATGATCTCCAGGGTCATGCCGCCGGTGTTGACGGGCATCTCGACGTTCACGAGGAAGTCGTACAGGTAATCGACGTAGGCGGTCCACACGGACTCGTCCGACGCCTCGCCGGAGGGCTCACCGGAAGGCTCGCCGGAGGCGGCAAAGGCCGACACGCTCAGGGACAGAACCAGGCACAGGGCCATAAGCAGCGCGAGAAATTTGGATGCGTTCTTCATTTCTTAGTTCTCCTTTTCCATATTTTCAGCTTGTTGCCGGTATGCGCGAAAAGTACGGCGGAAAGCTTTGATAAAATTATAGCACATCTTCACCGCTTTGGCAATTACGGATTGCCTTTTTCTCAGAGAAGCTTATCCAGCAGCATCGTCCAAAGCGGGATAGTCACGATGCAGAGCAGCGTTGACAGTACGACCATATATCCGCCGGCTACGCGTGCCTCCACCGCCTCCGGATTATAGCGGAGCAGAAAGGTCGGAAGAAAGGACGCCACAGGCATGGCGAAAAAGTACATCGTGTTCTTGATGAGCTCGCGGTCTATGCCGATGAGCAGAAACAGCGCCACGGCGACGGCCGGAATCAGCGTCAGCCGCAGGACGGCGACCAGGATCGCGCCCGGGTGTCTGGTGATCCCGCGCCAATCCGCATCCGCAATGATCGTCCCGCAAAGGATCAGCCCCAACGGGGACGCCATATCGCCGAGCGTGGTGATGGCGCTTGAGAGAATCGGCGGAAGCCTGAGCTGTGTGACATAGAGGATAAAGCCGATGAACACGGCGATGACCGGCTCACAGAGAAACTTTTTAACGGTTTCTTTCACATTGATCTTTTCGCCGCCCCGACCCAGCATAAGGGCTGCCCCGCCGTAGAACATCACGCGGATCGGCAGTGTGAAGATCACATAGTTAAAAACGCCCTCCGATCCGTAGATCTCACTGACAACGGGCAGACCGAGAAAGGTGAAGTTCGTGAACAACAGGGCAAAACGCACCGTCTTACGCATATCTTTGTCCCGCATTTTCCATGTGGCGAGATAGACAAGGACCCCCATCGCCAGCATGGAGCCGACGGAGAGCGCCAGAAGCAGAGGCGTATGGAGCAGGTTTTCCGCCGAATACTCGATGTTAAAGGAACGGATGATCATGCAGGGCAGCGGGATCGCCATGACAAATTTCGTCAGCATCTTGTCGAAACCGTCCGCCATCACCTTTAGCTTGCGGGCAACGAAGCCTGCGGCGATGAACAGCATAAGTTTTATAGATAACTGCAAAACCGTCATTTTGAACACTCCTCCCCTGCGAGGACGGGACGATACATCTTGTCCGCTCCTTCGACAGGCGTTCTCATCGCCAATAACAATACTACATCCCGCTCAGAATGACAAGCTGTGCCTGGGTCAGCCACACGATTTCGTCGGCAAAGCGGACGCCGATTTTGGCGTTGCCGTCCTTTGGATTTTTTGTCGTTTCTCAGCCGAGGGTAATGACGATCTCGCCCTCGTATGTTCCCGCCGTCAGCGGCGTTTCGGTGCCGTTCACCGTCATGGTGAGCGCCGCACCGTCCGCCCCGACGACGGAGGCGTCCGCGCCGACGGTGAGGCCCGCGAGATAGCTGTCGTGCGTGACCGTCCAGACGGAGCCATCCGTGAACGAGGCCACCGCGCCGGACGCCTCGGCGTTCGTGTAGTTGCCGTTGCGGTAGGTGAACTCTCCGTTTGCGTCCACATAGCCGATCTCGCCGTCCCAAAGCCCCTTGCTGCCGGCGGCAAAGCTGCCTTCAAAGTCGGTAGCGGCGAAGTTTATCGTGCCGTTCGTGATGAGGCCGGACGCGCCGGTGCAGTTTTCGAGATTCACCGTACCCTTGCCGGTGGAGAAGTAACGGTAATCCGCGCCGATCGTGTCATCGTAGACGAAGTTCACATTTTTGATATTCGCCGTGCCGTTCGCGGCAATAAGCGCACACTGGAAGCTCGAAAGGTTGCTTGCGCCGAGATAGGGCACATCCGACCAGTCCGCGAGCGCGTCGAGGCTGTATCGGCCGTCCTCGAGCGGCTTATACTGGAAGCCGTTACGCATAATGGCGTAATAGGTGTTGTCAAACATGGAGTTGCGCAGCAGCGCATCATCGGCGGCGTGGTAGGCCTCGCCGTAGCCGTAGCGGTCGGCGATATCGTTGACCGCGGCGTAAAAAGCGTCCCT
>JAZUKT010000280.1:0-13037 GCA_045643445.1 Eubacteriales bacterium | reverse complement strand
GCGCTGTTGCGCTTTTCGGAAACTTCGGGATAATTGGGATCGTAGCAGGCCGTTACGTCCGCGGAGAGGCACTTCGAGTTCATGCGCGTGACGTTCGCATTGCCGCCGAGACAGCGGGACAGTTCCGCGATCAGGTCGAACAGCAGGCTGCACTTCATGCCGGTCACGCCGTCGCTGCCGATCTCTTCCTTATCGGCGAGAACTGTCATGCAGGTGTGGACGGAATCCTCGGCATCGAACAGCGCGGTCAGTGCAGGATAAGCGCAGACGCGGTCGTCGTGGCCGTAGGAGCCGATCAGCCAGCGGTCGAGGCCTACGTCAACGGCGTTCTGCGCAGGCACAATGCAAAGTTCAGCGCTCATGAAATCGGCTTCCGTGATGCCGTATTTTTCGTTGAGCAGAACCATAATATTCAGTTTTACTTTATCGTCGGCGGGCGTGACTTTGCCGTCTTCTTCGATATAGGGCGCGGAACCGAGAATGACATTCAGGCCTTCGCCGGTAAATGCGGTGCCGAGCGGCTTCGTGTTCTGTTCCTTCGCGAGATGCGGCAGAAGATCCGTGATGCAGAAAACGGGATCGCCCGCTTCGTCACCGATCCGGACGGAAACGTTCTCGCCGTCACGCTTCGTCACAACTCCGTGCAGAGCAAGCGGAATGGTCGCCCACTGATACTTGCGGATACCGCCGTAATAGTGCGTCTTGAAATAAGCGACGCCCTCGGACTCAAACAGCGGATGCTGCTTCAGGTCGAGACGCGGAGAGTCGATATGCGCGGCACAGATGCGGACGCCGTTTTCGATGGATTCCGTACCGACCTTGACGGCAAAGAGATTCTTGCCGCGGTTATTGAGATAGAATTTGTCGCCCGCCTTGATCTCGTCGCCGAGCTGATAGGCATGATAGCCGCGCGCCTCGAGCATGGCAATGGAGGCGATGACGGCTTCGCGTTCCGTCTTCGACTGATCGAGGAATGCGGTATAGCCGGCCGCATAGCGCTTCATTTCTTCAAGTTCCTCGGCGGTGTACGTTTCAAACGCACTCTTTTTCTGATAAAACAGTTCTTCCTTCAGAAGCTGTCCCTTCGTTTTTTCACTCATGATCGTTCCCTTTCTTTTATTAAAAATCATTTGATATCGGAATCATACAGACTTTGGTATAGTTCGCTGATTTCCATGATCTCATTCACTTTATCCCGAACGGCGGCATCCGGGATCTTCGAGAGCATCCCGTTTTCATCTACGTTCGCAGGATCGTTCAGCCATCCGTTTACCGTCTGTTCGTTCGTATAGATCGCGCAGAGCACGGTCGGCCATCTGCCGTAATTCGTAAAGAGATATGACAGCCGGTACGCCCCGTAGCGGATATTCGTATCGGGATCGTACAAAAGACCGCTGTCAAGCGTCTCCTTATTCATGGCGCAGAGGCTCTGGAAAGTCTCCGGCGTCATCTGCATCAGTCCGATCTTTCCGTCCTCGGATACGGCGTTGCTCACAAATCCGCTCTCCTTCAGCATAACGGCGTAAAGAAGCGAATCGGGCACACCGTATTCGGCGGCGTAGCGCGTCACGATTTCCTCATAAGCGCGCGGATGATTGCGCAGATCAATCCGATGACCGATCATGTGATAAAGATAGCCGCACAGGAGCGACAGCAGGATGACGGCAACGATAATGACGCTCCGTCGTGCCGCGGTTCTGAATTTCATAGGTTCGTTTCCTCTTCAAGCAGGTTTCGCAGTTCGTCGGCGCACGACTGTACCTGCCTGAGCAGCGCTTCGTCGTCGCCGTTGTTTTCAAGGATATAATCGGCTTTATCCGTCAGTTCCGTTACCGATTTCTGCGTTCCGAGACGCGCTCTTGCCGCTTCTTCGGTGATCCCGTCGCGCCGCATGATCCGGCGGACTAGTTTTTCCTCCGGCGCGGTAACGCAGATAACGCGGGCGCACTTTTTGTCAAATCCGCTCTCATACAGAAGCGGTGCGTCAACGAGGACGATCGGATAGCCTTTTCCGGCCAGTTCGCAGGCGATGCGCTCCGTCTCGGCGAGGATATGACGGTGTGTGATCGAATTGAGATCGAGAAGCGCCTGACGGTCGTCGCCGAACACAAGCGAACGCATGACGACTCGGTCCAGCGATCCGTCGGCCGCAAGAATGCCGTCGCCGAAGCGGTCCGTCAGTTCCTTCATACAGGGGGACAGTTCATCGGACGGCCCGGTCATGCCGCGGTAAACGGCATCCGTATCAATGGACGGGATGCCCTCCGCTGCAAAAAGCGCGGACACATAGCCCTTACCGGATCCGCTCCGCCCGCAGAGTCCGATCAATACAGGTTTCATCGTTTTCTTCCTCACGGTTGGCGCGTTATTCCGCTTTCGAGATATCGGTCAGGCGCCCGGTAACTGAGACGTACTTGCTGTACAGATCAACTTCTTTATTTACGGCAATCGCCGTATTGCCGCCGAGCAGAAAACTTCCGTCGTCGGCCAGTCTGCCGGTACATTCAAAGCTGCCGCGCACGTCAACGCGGTACAAATCTCCTTCACCCATGGCGCGCGCCGTTACGATCTGTCCGTCTGCGTTTTCGTAGGTCTTTTCGGAAACCTGGATGCTGACGTCCTCGCGGAGCGTGCCGATCGGCTGGTTCTCGTCTTCCATGAAGAACACGTCGCCCGGCGTGAAGTAGTTGACGGCCGACGAATTGCGGATGTCAAGTACCTCAAAAGAGATGATATAGGACTCGAGCGGCTGTCCGGCTTCCGATCCGTATCCGGCGCTCCGCTGCATGAAATACCGTGCGGCGACCGTACCGAGGCAGACGACCGCCACGATGATGATCATAATATCAAGCGCGCCGAGACGCTTTTTTTCAGATTTCTGATTATTCATATCTTCCTCCGTTTATCTTCGGAATAGTAAAGGTATCGTCGTCAAGTGAATCCGCTCCGAACACGTCGATCGTATCGGTCTGAACCGAACGCACGGTCTGTCCGTTCAGCATGATCTTTTCACTGAACACGAGCCCCGATTCGATCATAATGACGTATTCGCCGGTCAGTCCGGCTTCCGCATCCTCCGTCGTGATGGTGATCTGCTTGCCGTCGGCCGAAAATGCCATATCTCGTTTATACGGATCGTTCAGGAGCGCGTCGGTGGATGCAAGGCCGAGCTCGCGGCTGAGACTGTCGGGCTCAGCTTTGCAGACTGTCTCTTCGCTTCCGATGCGGACGTACAGATTCTCGCCGTCCGAAATGAGCAGACGCTCGTCCGATTCCGCGCGCCACCGATCACCGCTTCTCGTAATGCGAACGGTTTCGGTATGCCGGTCGTTTCCGGCGTAATGAACGATCCTGACGGTACGGACGTAAGAGGCGCGTTCCGTCAGACCTTTCAGCAGATTCTTCGTATCTACGGTGCGGAACCAGTTCATCGTTTCGCGTGAGGGCGGCTCGATCGTCGGAATACTCTCGTCGGAAAGCTCCGTCGTTCCCTGATCGCTGATCGTCATTTTCAGCCACGGAAAATAGACGAGGCCGTTCCGGGAAAGGAGCAGCATACATCCCGCAAACAGCAGGAGGATGAGCAGGACACCGACCGCCAGGAAAACGATATTTCTCGTCTGGCCGGAAAGACCGCTTTTTTCTTTTTTAATCATGTTTTATCACCGGGTTTATCGGAGGAGGACGTCTTCCCGTGCTCCGCCGACTCCGCGTTATGCGCCTCGATCTTCTTCGCTTTCGCCGCGTCGAGTTCGCTCATATATTCGGATACGCTCATGTCGTCCTCCGTGATGCCCGTATGCTTACGGGTTGACGGATGAATCATGATGCCGTAATTGACAAGGAAGAGTGCGACCGCAATCAGCGCGATTGCGATCGTCTTGATCGTACGGGCACGTGCCGAATCAAACATGGCGTTCGTACAGAAGACGGCGACAAGGCCCATGATCCCGGCGATCGCGTAAAGGATCCGCACGGATTCCTTCTGTGTGAAGCCCATGTCGATCAGGCGGTGATGAAGATGTCCGCGATCGGCCTCAAACGGGCTCTTGCCGTGCGCCAGCCGACGGATGATCGCAAACAGCGTATCGAAAATCGGGAGCGCGAGAATGAGGATCGGTACGAGGAACGAAAGCACCGCGTGCAGCTTGAATACGCCGAGCACCGAGATGACGGCGAGCGCGTACCCGAGGAACAAGGCGCCCGTATCGCCCATGAAAATGCGTGCCGGATTCGAGTTGAACGGCAGGAATCCGAGGCAGGAGGCAAAAAGGATGACGCAGAGCAGCGTACTCGCCAGATCGCCGTTCAGCAGGACGACGAGCAGAAACGAGAACGAAGAGATCGCGGAAACGCCGCAAGCCAGCCCGTCCAGTCCGTCGATAAAGTTGATGGCGTTCGTCAGCCCCGTGATCCAGAGGATCGTCAGAGGGATACTGAATACGCCGAGAAAAACGTATTCCCCGCCGAGGTTGATGTGGTCGATCACACAGCCGTTCCATACAGCAAAACCGGCCGCCGCCAGCTGCACAAGCAGTTTGATCCACGGTCTGAGGCGGTAGATATCGTCAAGAATGCCGATGATGACGAGCATGGCGCCGCCGACCCAGATCGTCACGAGTCCCCGATCGATCCGGCAGAACAGCGCGCTCGTTACGAGAAAGCTGAGGTATATGGCAAGGCCGCCGATACGCGGGATCGGTTTCTTATGGATCCGGCGCTCATCCAGCGGAACGTCCACCGCACCGATGCGGAAAGCAAGCACGCGCACACCGGGCGTAGACGAATAGGCGAGCAGAAAGGCGCAGATGAATGCAACCACTACGAAAACAACATTTGTCATGAGTATCTCCGAATTTTACTGAACCTTTGTCAGTTTGGTACAGAATCCTTCACCGTAGAAGTCAGGCAGTCTCACGCTGTACTTGAGACCGACGCGGATCGCATCTCCGTTCACGAGGAACGCTCGATCCGTTTCTTCAGCATCGGCGGTCACGGTGATTTTCAGCGTCACGTATCCGTCGCGCGAGGCGGTCGTTTCTTCGTTATTCTTATAATCGAACAAGACCTTTTCGTACGGTGCGGCTTCTACGCCCACAACCGTGCCGATCTGCTTGCGCCACACGGCGTCTTCCACCGGCTGGCCTTCCTTGATCAGCGATACGTACTGTTCTTCGACCTCCGACACCTCGATCACGTACTCGATCGGATGCGTTGCTGCAGTCAGCGTATCGCCGCCTCTGTCGCTCAGCACGAAAATGTAGAGAACAGCCGCCACGATCGCCAGCAGCACCAGAATCAAAAGCACGTCAATCGCATTGAAGCGGATCTTTCTTTTATTCATGCTTATTTCTCCTTTTTCTTATTCTTCATCTCACGGGATGCGGGCAGCACCGTTCGTTCCGTATCG
Source organism: Eubacteriales bacterium (assembly GCA_045643445.1). Lineage (GTDB taxonomy): Bacteria > Bacillota > Clostridia > Oscillospirales > CAG-272 > UMGS1696. The sequence continues at coordinate 7,627 of JAZUKT010000280.1, read as the reverse complement.
AACGAAGACGTACCCGACGTATAATCGTACGCGCTGCCGATCTTCTCCCGACCGTCGCGGATATAGCCGAGAGCCAGTCCCGCAACGAGCCAGAACATCAGCGTGAGGCGGTAATTATAGAACGCATAATCCGTCATGCCCTGCACGAGCACGGCAATGATCCCGGAAAGCGGACCGATGACGGAAAGCCGGAGCTGCATCATACTGCGCTTCATCTGTTTAGCCGAAGCAGCTGCCGCATCGGACGTGAGACAGTCGGCGGAAATATCCGGGGATTTCAGTCCGCGGCGCGACGACAGCTTCGAGAAGAAGGTAAAGCCCGCCTGGAACAGCAGAAAGATGAAAGCAAGGAACGCAAGCAGGCCGAACACACCGGTCTCAAGCCAGATCTGCAGGAACAGATTGTGCGAGTGCGGCGCTTCGCCGATTCCTTCGAGCGCGTAGAGCGGATAAAGATTATTCCACGCTCCCTCGCCGATCCCGATTCCCGTGAAGAGGTTGTCTTCGATCATATGGACGGAGGCGCGCCAGATATAGACGCGGTAGGACGTAGACGAGTCGGCCATATTGCCGATACTGGCGAAACGGTTGATAATGGAGGCCGGCAGCACGGACGGCAGGATCGGTATGGACGCGATCCCCGCGATCACGAGCCACAGCGAACGGTGATGCCACATGAGAAGGAAGACAAGCGCCGCAAGAATCAAGGCGATCCACGCGCCGCGGCTCCACGTCATGATAAGGCACACGCCGAGCGCACAGCAGCAGAGGAAGGCCGGGAAACGACGCAGTCCCTCTTTGCGCCCGACGACCATGGCGACCGCGATCGGAATGATCAGGACGAGATATTCGCCGAGCATATTCGGGTTATCAAGCGATCCGACGGCACGCGAGCCGATGGAGGAGAACATTTCACTGTCGAGCCACGCACGGGAGGAATAACCGCCGCCCGTAAAGTGGAGATACAGCGCCCAAAGCGACTCTGCCGCAGCAGAAAGCACGGTGAGCGTGGAGGCACGGATCAGCCACTCGCGGCTGCCGAGGAGCCCTACCGCCAGAAAATATCCGGCCGTCAGGCAAATCATCAGAAGCGCGGGCTTGAGCGAGGAAGAAGAGAGCGAAACGATCCCGCCGCCGAAGAGGAACAGCATATAGCCGAACACCGCGACGTCAGCTGCTTCGAATCGGACGGATCGTTTGCCGCGGAACAGCTTGACGCCCCACGACAGCGCCGTATAGATCACGATACCGGCCAGCACCATGGTCGGAAGCCACGGAACTGCCGCAAACAGCGTGAGAACACCGATTTCCGGGCGGAACATGACGAGCACGGCCCACACGGCAGCGACGACGGCGCCGAGAATATACAAAGGTGAAACGAAATAGGTGAGCAGACCCGCGATCAGGCCGATCAGGAAAGCGGAGACCGAATGTCCCGTCGACTCTTCCGCAGTCTGACGGTTATCAGTCGGGAAGCCGCAGAAGCTGAGGATCAGGCGTCCGATGACGGAATCCGTTACCGCGTCGGCGAGCGTTTTCCCCGACAGCAGCAGCGGAATCGACGCGACGATGAGAATGCCCGGGATGATGCTCTCCGTCGGGATATCGGCGGTGCGGTTCTCGGCAAGCGCCCGTATCAGAACAAGCACTTCCGTATAGCCGCCGAACGACGCGAGAAAGCAGCCGTACACCTTCAGGCGGCAATTGAGGAGATAATCGATCAGCCAGCGGATCGCCGCAAGCACGGCGCTCGATTCGATCCGTCGGCAGATGCCGTATCGGAATTCGGAAAAGTGCGTACCGGCTCCGGCACGGCTTTCAAGCAGGCCGCTTTTCCAGCGATCGGGATAACCGCCGAACAGCCAGCCGAAAAAACCTTTTGACAGAAGAGCGTATATCCAGGCCGTAAAACGGTCAAGCGTCTGCAAGATCAGGCTATCATGGACAAGGGCGGCAAAAAATCCGCTGTTTTCACGTTCCGGTTTTGCCATGCAACACCTCTCCCTTATAATCATAGTTAGTTATATTATACATGATTTCCGTCGGCATTTCAACAAGAAAATATGAATAAATCTCCTTTTGCGGAAGAAACCTGCGCTTTTTTACGTCCGGTATCCCGAAAAACAGAAAAAAGACCGCCTAAGCGATCTTTTAACGACTGTCATCCTTCAGAGCTTCGCGCGGATGGCGGCCTTCTCTTCTTCCGTCAGATTTCCGTCAAGCAGGCAGTCGATCAGCGAAAGTTTCTCGTTCATGAATACCTTTTCGACGAAATCATCCACGGCGAACCGGCGGTAATCCGCACACGCGATCAGCGGCGTATAGCAATTCGTGCGCCCGAACTTTTCCGATTTGATGAATCCCTTGACGTTCAGTCTCGTGATGAGCGTCAGTACGGTCGTCAGTTTCAGTCTCGTGAGCGCCGGGAACCGCTTCATGATCAGCCCGGCCGATATATATCTTTCCCCTGCCTCGCTCAGCGCCCAGATCGCCTGCATGATTTCAAGTTCGCTCTCCGGCAGTTTGATGATTGTCTTTTCTTCCATCCGTTTTTTCCTTTCGGCGTTGCCGCCTTTTTCAAAGTCACAGCCTGTCCATTATACTCACGCCCCAATAAAATGTCAATCTCTCCCTGGCATTTTCTCGGTATTACCCAAATCCGTCCGCCGTCCCGGCACGAAAATCAAGCAAATTCACGGCGCTTTATCCGGTTACTCAACTTTCCTGCGTTCTGCTCCGCGCGCTACTTGACAGAAACCGCGGAAAATGCTACAATATCTTCAAATTTTCCGATATGACCGAAAGGGTCCCGACTATGGTATTCATTCCCGAAGGCTACAAGCCACGCCTTTCCGTATACGACACGCAGCGCGCGATCGACATGATCAAACGCACCTTTCAGATGAATCTCGCCATTGAACTCAGTCTGCGCCGTGTATCCGCTCCGCTGTTCGTCCGCGAGAGTTCCGGCCTCAACGACAATCTGAACGGATTCGAGCGCGCCGTTACGTTTGATATTCCCGCAGTCGGTGAGGACGCCGAAGTCGTCCATTCCCTTGCCAAGTGGAAGCGTCTCGCCCTCAAACGCTACGATTTCTACGTCGGACGCGGACTCTACACGGATATGAACGCCATCCGCCGCGACGAGGATCTCGACAACATCCACTCGATCTACGTCGATCAGTGGGACTGGGAAAAGGTCATCGACCGCGATATGCGAACCGAAGACTACCTCCGCCGCACGGTTTCGAAGATCGTATCGGCGCTTATCTCGACGAACAACGCGCTCCGCTACGAGTTCCCGCAGCTCACCTGCACGATCTCGCCGGAGATCTCCTTCGTAACGACGCAGGAGCTGGAAGACCGTTATCCCACCTATACGGCGAAGCAGCGTGAGAATGCGTGGGTACGCGAACATCCGACGACGTTCCTCATGAAGATCGGCGGCGCTCTGAAAAGCGGCAAACCGCACGACGGACGCGCACCCGACTACGACGACTGGGAACTGAACGGCGACCTGCTCGTCTGGAACGACGTACTCGGCATCGCGCTCGAGCTTTCCTCGATGGGTATCCGTGTGGATGAGGAATCCCTCGCCCGTCAGCTGAAGATCGCCGGATGCGAAGAACGCGCCGCACTCCCGTTCCACAAAATGCTCCTGAATCACGAGCTTCCGCTCACGATCGGCGGCGGTATCGGTCAGTCAAGACTCTGTATGCTGCTCATGCAGACCGCGCACATCGGCGAAGTCCAGGCCTCCGTCTGGGACAGCGAAACCGAAGAAAAATGCCGGGAAGCCGGGATCATGCTCCTCTGATGAAACGGATTCTCCCGCTTTTACTGGCCGTACTGCTGATTTTATCATTCGTCGGCTGCCGCGGTGCGCTTTCGTCCTCTTCCCTTACGCTTGAACATCCGAACGGAACGGCCTATTTCGTCTGTCAGCTCGATACGGGCGACACGGAATACGCAGGAGAAGACGAGATCATCTACCCGGCCAGCATCACGAAGCTCTTGACGGCGCTGACCGCGCTCGATATACTCGCACCAGACACGCTGATCACGCCGGGTGAGGAGGTTTACCTCATTCCCGAGCGCTCGACGATCGCCTACGTCCGGCCGCAGCACACGCTGACGCTTGAAATGCTGATCGAAGGGATGCTGCTCCCGTCCGGGGGAGACGCCGCTTATGCGATTGCCGCAGCCTGCGGAAAAGCGCTCGCCGATGAGGATATTCCTTATACGGAAGCCGTCGCCCGCTTTGTAGAAGCCATGAACGACAAGGCTGCCGCGCTCGGTTGTACGGATTCTCACTTCACGGTGCCGGATGGCTATGACGGAAACGAAAACCGCACCACCGTCCGGGATCTCGCCCTGATCGCACGCGCCGCCGCCGAAACACCGCTGATCACAGCGTACGCGGGACTCGCTTCCGACGACGTGATCTACGAAAGCGGTCACACGAACACGTGGGTGAACACGAATCAGATGCTCGATCCCGCATCGCCGTACTACGATCCCGCGGTACGAGGGCTGAAAACCGGGAGCCTCGACAACAATTATTCCCTGATCATTCTCGCAGACGTGGACGGCAGTCCCGTTCTGATCGGCGTATTCGGCTCACGCACCGACGCCGGACGATACAAGGATGCCGCCGCGCTCCTTGATCTCGTCAGACAACCGTCAATCTCATAAATTCGGGCACAGTTCCGCCAAAACGGATGACTGTGCCCTTTCTTTATGATCCGTACAGCAATTCCGACACCGTCACGAAGCGGTAGCCCTCTTCAAGCAATTTCGGGATGATGAGCCGGAGCGCAGCAGGAGTCGGTGACTCACCGACCACGTAGTCATGGAACAGGATAATGTCGCCTTGCTTGACGGACGAGAGAACGTTTTGGACGATCTTATCCGTCGGCGTATGCGCCCAGTCGCGCGTATCGACCGACCAGCAGACTACCGTATAATCCCGTTCCGCCGCAATCCGGCAGACGCCCGGCCCGACGTTTCCGCCCGGCGGACGAAGCAGGCGCGTGCGGATTTCCTGATCCTCGTACAGAACCCGTTCCGCGCCGTCGATTTCCGTTCGGATCTCTTCGTCCGTCAGTTTACAGAGGTCACGGTGGGAATACGTGTGATTGCCGATCTCGTGCCCGGCTGCTTCCTCAGCCTCCACCAGTTCGGGATGCCGTTCCGCATTTTCCCCGATGACGAAGAAGGTGGCACGGACGCCGTATTCCTCGAGAATATCGAGGATCTCCTGCGTGTATTGCGGATGCGGCCCGTCGTCGAACGTAAGCGCGACCGTCTTTTTGTTCCCGCGCCACGAACGGATCACATCCGCCGCCCCGATCTGCCCCGACAGCATCAGCAGGAGCAGCACGAGTGCCGCTGCCCGTTTCATTTTGTCAGTTCATCGAGCGTGCCGAAGCGGTAGCCCTCCGCCTTCCACGCCCGGATCAGATCGCCGAGGATCGCCGCATTCGTCGCCGATGTCGGATGAAGGAGGATCACTTCCCCGTTATGCGTGCCGGCCAGCACTTTGGCGAGCGCCTTATCCGGGCTCATCTGACGGTCGTTATCCCAGTCCGCGTAGGCGTAACTCCATAGGATCGTCTTATAACCGAGTTTTTCCGCCCACGCGACGTTCTCTTCCGACAGTCGTCCCTCCGGCGGACGGTAGTAATGCGCCATCTCACACCCGGTCGCCTCGAAGCAGATTTTCTCCATATCGGCGAGTTCTGCCCCGAACGCTTCTTCCGTGAAGGTCGTCATATCCTTATGCCGCGCCGTATGGTTACAGATCGTATGCCCTTCCGCCGCCATCCGCTGCACGAGCTCCGGGTTGCGCTCGGCGAGATTCCTGAGGATGAAGAAAGCGCCCGGCACGTTCTCCGCCTTGAGCGTATCGAGAATTTTGGCAATATTGCCGTTTTCATAGCCCGCGTCAAAGGTCAGGTAGATCACCTTTTCGTCTTCCCCGAGGAAGTAGCCGCCGTGTTCCGTCAGCCAGCTCATTTCGGCAGGCGCGGCAGGCCGCTGGCCGTTCGTCGTATGAGCACAATACCAGCCGCAGGCTCCGGCGCCGGTTTCAGCAGTCGGCTCTTCCTCCGGCTTCGGTCTGCATCCGCCCGGCGTTCGGAGTCCCCGCTTCGGCGTAAAATCCTCCTCCGTAATCTCGGTTTCAGCCGTTTCGATTCGCTCTGCATTGACGTCTGCCGTCATACCGCACGCTATGACAAGCGTCAGCAGAAGCGCCGTCCATTTTGTCGTCAATTTCATTTCGAATAACCTTCCTTTCGTTCCGTCGTTCGGTTTTAGTCTGCGCGGCGCGCGTTTTTTCATTCCGAAAGGTTCCGCCATTCGCGGTACGTTTTGCCGCCGCTGCTTTTTGTACGCATTGATGAATTACACGAAAGTTTGCGGGTGGATTTGTATAAGTTGGATATTGAAAACAAAGCGGAAATGATGTATAATTATCGGTACATATCTTATAAATATAAACGAGGCATTCGACATGAGCAAAGAAATCAAAAAAATCGTTCTCGCTTACTCCGGCGGTCTTGACACCTCCATCATTATTCCGTGGCTGAAGGAAAACTATCCGGGATGCGAAGTCATCGCCGTTTCCGGCAACGTCGGTCAGGGCACCGAGCTTGACGGTCTTGAAGAAAAGGCGCTGAAGACCGGCGCGTCCAAGCTCTACATCGAAGACCTGCGCAAGGAATACATCGAAGATTACATCTGGCCCTGCCTCAAGGCTGACGCCAAGTACGAAGACTATCTGCTCGGTACGTCTCACGCCCGTCCCTGCATCGCCAAGCGTCTCGTCGAGATCGCCAAGGCCGAAGGCGCTGACGCCATCTGCCACGGCTGCACCGGTAAGGGCAACGACCAGGTTCGTTTCGAACTCTCCATCAAGGCGTGCGCTCCCGAAATGAAGATCATCGCTCCCTGGAGAATCTGGAACATCAAGTCCCGCGACGAAGAAATCGACTACGCGGAAGCGCACAACATTCCGCTCAAGATCAACCGCGAGACCAACTACTCGAAGGACAAGAACATCTGGCACCTCTCTCACGAAGGTCTCGATCTCGAAAGCCCCGCCAACGAGCCGCAGTACACGAAAGAGGGCTTCCTTGAAATGATCACCCCGCCGGAACTCGCGCCCGACACGCCGGCCTACGTGACGATCCACTTTGAAAAAGGTGTCCCGACGGCTGTCAACGGCGAAGAACTCGGCGCGATCGAACTCGTTGAAAAGCTGAACGCCATCGGCGGCGCAAACGGTATCGGTATTCTCGACATCGTTGAAAACCGTCTCGTCGGCATGAAGAGCCGCGGCGTATACGAAACGCCTGCCGGCACGATCCTTTACAAGGCACACAATGTGCTTGAAACGATCACGCTCGATAAGGAGACCTTCCACTTCCAGCACTCCGTCGTCGCTCCCAAGATGGCTGATCTCGTTTACAACGGTCAGTGGTTCACACCTCTGCGCGAAGCACTCAGCGCATTCGTCGACAAGACGCAGGAGCGCGTGACCGGCAAAGTCCGTCTCAAGCTCTACAAGGGCAACATGATCAACGCAGGTGTGTGGAGCCCGTATTCTTTGTACTCCGAGGAG
>JAZUKT010000279.1:0-4242 GCA_045643445.1 Eubacteriales bacterium | reverse complement strand
GTACGCCTATTCGGCCGAACTGGCGCATCAGGCAGTCGAGGAAGCGCGGCGTGCGACCGGGCGGGATGTGATCGACCTCTTCATGCTGCACGAGCAGGAGAGTTACGAAACGCTCCGCGGTCACAGAGAGGCGCTTGACGTGCTGTTCGAGTACCGGGAGCGCGGCGTGATCCGTGCGGTCGGCGCATCGACGCATCATACGGCGCTCGTGCGGGGACTCATGCGGCTGCAGGACGAAGGCTACGACCCGGATGTCTGCCATCCGCTTTATAACCGCGCGGGGATCGGTATCGCGGACGGAACGGAAGAGGATATGGCGGCGGTTTTGTCGGCGGCGCATCAGCGCGGGATCGGCATTTTCGGCATGAAGGCGCTCGGCGGCGGGCATTTGTGCGGCTCGGCGGAAGAAGCGCTCCGCTTCGTGCTGGATCAGCCGTTCATCGACGCCGTCGCGGTCGGGATGCAGTCGGCCGAAGAGGTGGACGCGAATCTCCGGTTCCTGCGGGAAGGCGCGTTTTCCGACGAAGATCGGGATCGGCTCTCGAAAAAGCGTCGGCGGCTGCACGTCGAGGAATACTGCGAAGGCTGCGGCGCGTGCGTGCGTAGGTGCGGCGAGGGCGCGCTTCATCTGGAGCCGGTGACGGAGCCGGAGGAAACGCCTGCCTACGATTTCACGTCGGACTTTCTCGGAGCGGATCGGGCGGAATCCGACAAACCGAAGATGCGGGCGGTGCCGGAGGACGACAAATGCGTCCGCTGCGGCTACTGCACGAAGGTATGTCCCGTGTTTGCTTTGAAAATTTTCTGATTTATTCTAACCATAGAGAAGAGGAATACCATGCGTATCATTCATCTGACAACGGGAAGGACCGTCAAGCATCTGCCGAGGGGCACCGTGATGGTTCTCGGCTTTTTTGACGGCGTACATAAAGGCCACCGTGCACTGTTTGCGGATGCAAAGAAATTCCATGCGAGCGTCTGTGACGGCGCAGGTACATGGCAGGAAGAAGCGAAGAGATACCATGCGGGTGCGGGCATCTGCGCCTGGACGTTTGAAGCGCTTCCGAAGGGAAACGGACGGCTTCTTACGACGACGGAGGAAAAATGCCGTCTTCTGAAAGAGGCAGGCGCGGATTACGTTGTCTTTGAAGATTATAACGAGATCTGCGGGATGCCGGGCGAAAAATTCCTTGAAGAGCGCATCTCGGCGCAGTTTGATCCGGCCGGGCTTCTCTCCGGCAGTGATTTCCGCTTCGGCCGTGACGCCGACTGCGACGTATGGACGCTTGCAAGCTGGCGCGGCGAGGCATGGTGCCGGACGCTCAACGTGCTGCCCGACCCGGAAAGCGGCGAGGTGATCTCGTCTTCGCTGATCCGCCGCCTGCTCGAAGAGGGCAAACCGGCGGACGCGGCGCGGCTCATGGGCAGCCGGTACAGCGTGATGGGCAAGGTCGTACACGGGCAGGAGCTCGGCCGTAAAATCGGTTATCCGACGATCAACCAGCTCTTCCCTGCGGACAAGCTGATCCCGCGGCGCGGCGTATACAGCTGCCTCGTTACGATCGGCGGCAAAAAATACGCGGGCGTCTGCAACATCGGCTGCCGTCCGACTGTAACGAAGGAAAAAACGGAGCCGACGCTCGAAACGTGGCTGCTCGACTATAAAGGCAATCTGTACGGCCGGACCGTTACGACGGAGCTGGTCGATTTCCTGCGGCCGGAGAAACGGTTCGATTCGCTGGAGAAGCTGTCCGCGGCGATCGAGAAGGATGCGGAGGCGGCGAAAAAGAGCCTCTCCCGCCTTGCCGAAGGAGTGTAACGCATGACGGCGAAGAAAATACGGGCGGTGCTTGCCGTCCTGCTCCTGCTGGCGTGCCTGCCGGTCGGCATTTTCGCTGACGAGGCACAGCCGGAAACGCCGGAATTCTCCCACGCGGAGGCGGCGTATCTCTATAATATCGAAAACGATCAGGTGCTGTTCACGGCGAACGAGCTTGACCGCGTCAGCCCGGCCTCGACCGTAAAGCTGATGACGGCGATTGTGGTTTTCGATCATTTCGGAGACGCGCTCGATACGCCGATCACCGTGACGCAGGAGATGCTCAACGAGTCGTCCGGCAACCGCATCGGCTTTTACGACGGCGAGGTCGTGACCGTCGAGCAGATGCTCAACTGTATGCTGATCAATTCGGCGAACGACGCGGCGATCATTCTCGCCCATGCGACGGCGGGCAGCGTGTCGTCGTTCGTCCAGATGATGAACGATAAGGCGATCGAGCTCGGCGCGTATCACACGAACTATACGAATCCGACCGGGATGCACGACGACGCGATGACGACGACGGCTGCCGATACGGCGAAAATTGCCGTCTGTGCCTACAATATCCCGGGCTTCATCGACATCACGTCCACCGTCAAGTACGTCATGGAAACGACGAACCGCTGTGACTTCCGGAACATCTACAACCGGAACTGCATGGTGTCGAAGTATTACAGTACGGCGTATTTCGATGATCGCGCGGTCGGCCTCAATGCCGGTGCGACGACGCAGGGCGGCTACGCCATCTGTGCGGTGGCAACGGATGAGGCAAGCGGTCTCACCTATCTGGCGGTCGTGCTCGGCGCGGAAGGAGAGGGCGACACCTTCTATAACTACATCAACGCGGAAAACCTCCTCGACTGGGCGTTTTCGTCCTACGGCTATATCGAGGTTCTCTCGAGCAAAAAAATGGTGACGGAGATCCCGGTGGCGCTTTCCTCCACGCTCGATTACGTCACGCTCGTGCCGCAGTCGGACATCGTCGTATATCTGCCGACCTCGGTGGATCTTGAAAACGACGTCCGTTACAGTATCCGCACGGAGGCCGATTCCATCGACGCGCCGGTGGAGGCAGGGGAAGCGGTCGGCACGATCACGGTGTACCGCGGCGAGCAGATCCTCGGCAGTACGTCGCTGATCACGACGACGAGCATCGCGCGGAGCGAATTTCTGTATTTCCTCCAGCGTGTCAAAGCCTTCACAAGCAGCCGGTTCTTCCGCGGAACGCTGATCGCGGCTGTGCTGATCTCGGCGGCGTATATCTTCATCAAGGCGCAGCAGCGTGAGAAGAAACTCCGCCACATGAGCTGGAAAGCGTAAACGAAAGCATAGCAAAAAACTGCGATACCCGACGAAATCGGATACCGCAGTTTTCTTTTGTGTTGATTTACCACGCTCTGCGCAGTTCGCGGAACGGATCGAGTTCGGCGACCGTGGACGGGCGAAGCGTAAAGCTGCACGTGAAGTCTTCGTCACGGAAACTGTACGCGGGATCGAGCGTCGGACCGCAGGAAGCAGAACCGAGACCGCTCTGATGCGAGGCAAGAAGCACGGTCGTCTCGGGTTCGCGTTTGAGTTCGTAGTGATGCTTCTTTTCGGTCAGCTGTTCCGGGCTGTAGTGCGAGGCGTTGAAGGAGAACGGCTTGTCGGACGTGAAGAGGAAGCCGTGCCCTGCCACCGTGTGAACGTCCGCCCAGCGGCAGCCCCAGTGCGAGCTGTTATCCTGCGGGAAGACATAGGGTTCGTAATTGTCGAGCACGCGGCCGCCATACGTACCGAGCCGTGTCGCGTTGTGCTTGTCGATGTAGCTTTCCGTCGGGCCGTAGCCGAAGTAGCGCATCTGCTCCGAGCCTTCCGGCATGGTCAGACGGAGGGCGAACTGCGGGAAGTAGTGCTCCTTCGAGCCTTCCTCGATCCAGTGCGCGTCCACGTCGATCTTGACGCCGGCGGACTTGAAACTGTACGTCAACTCGGCGCGCAGAGCGGGTTCACGGAAGGATTCCGCCATCGAGATCTTCGCCTTGATGACGGCTTCGTCCGCGTCCGCCTTGACGACGGTGACGGCATAGCACTTGATGGCGGGTGATTCGAGGCCGAGTCTTCTCCAGTATTCGGCAACGGCGGTGTCGTTGTCGGTCGGCGCGCGCCAGAGCTGCGGCACGATCGGCTTCGTGATCAGGTGCTCGCCGTTGTCCGCGATGTCGGCGATCATGCCGCACGTCTTGCAGACGGTGTAGACCGTGTCGCCGACGGTCACGGTGATCGCTTTTTTGCTTTCTTCGATTGCGGGCGCGTAGAAGGCGGGTCTTGCCGGAAGCGCGGCTGTTTCGCCCTCGTGGACGAACTGCGCGAATCCGACTTCGTAACCGGTTTCAGCCCATGCGGTCGGCGCGTTCTGACGGAAGGAGAGATCCACCGTCACG
>JAZUKT010000278.1:0-3696 GCA_045643445.1 Eubacteriales bacterium | reverse complement strand
CGTCTATACGAGCGAAAGCTGGTACACGGGTCAGACGCAGACGTTTATGGAGATCTTCAGCCGCTATCCGCAGGTGATCAATTTCTCCGGGCACAGTCATGCGCCCGTGAATATCCCGACATCCGTCTGGCAGGACAGGTTCACCGCGATCGGAACGGGCACGCTCCACTATCTTGAAATGGAGGAAGATACCTCCGACGATACCGTTCCGAAGTTCGCGAACGATTATCCGCAGTTCTGGATCGTCGAAGTGGACGAGGACAACCGCGTGACGGCTTCTCCGTATGATCTCGACACGGACGACTTCTTCAAGAAGCCGTTCTCCGATGAGAATTACGCCATCGAAATCGACACGCCGGCCGGGTCTGACGCTTTCCGCTATACGGCGAAGCGCTTCGACGAAAATACCGCCGAGCCTGTCTTCCCGGATAACGCCGCGATCACGTTTGAAGAGCCGACCGATACGGCCGTGACCGTCAAGGCACCGCAGGCGTATGACAGAGATTACGTCTACCGTTATGAGATCGTGCTCGACGACGGCTCGGACGGGAAAAAAGTCGTCACCTACTACGGCGAATATTATATGGATCCCGTTCCGCCCGTGACGTATTTCCGGGCAGAAGGCCTGACGCCCGATACGGCGTACCGGGTCTCGCTCACGCCGGAGAACGTATGGGGCAGACGGGGCAGAACCTTATATGCCGAATTTACCACACAGCCGGCCTCCGACGGGCAATCGGACGGCGGGAAAGATGCGTGAAACATTCAGAAAACCGCTTCTGAAATTCCATTTGTTTCACGCCGCACTTTGCGTCTGACAACGTGAAGTGCCGAAAGGGATAGTGAAAGATTATGACAAAGAACATTATGATCGTCGGAGTCGGCGGACAGGGCTCTCTGCTGGCTTCCAGAATACTCGGCCGTGCCGCGATCGACGCCGGTTATGACGTCAAGGTCTCCGAAGTGCATGGAATGTCCCAGCGCGGCGGCTCCGTCGTCACCTACGTCCGTTTCGGCGACGAGGTCTATTCGCCCGTGATCGGCAAAGGCGCGGCGGACGTGATTCTGAGCTTTGAACTGCTCGAAGCGGCGCGGTGGCTGCCGAATCTGAAGACGGACGGCGTTATCGTCACGTCCACGCAGCAGATCAATCCGATGCCGGTCATCACCGGTGCGGCGGAATATCCCGCGGAAATTCTCGATCACATGAAGGCGATCGGCGTGAACGTCCGTGCATACGACGCGCAGGCGATTGCGGAAGAGGCCGGCAGCGCGAAGGCGTCGAACGTGGCGCTGATCGGACTGGCCGCCGACATTCTCGGTTTCGACCGGGAGATCCTTCGCGGCGCGGTGGCAGCGTGCGTACCGGCAAAAGCGCTCGAGATCAACCTGAAAGCGTTTGATCTGGCGGCTGAAAAGGTCGGCCGCTGAGGCATCATGGTGGATCTGCTCAGTTTACAGAAAAAGTTCATTCTGGCGCACCTCGGAGAGGGCGATACGGCCGTCGATTTCACGATGGGCAACGGATACGATACGGTCTTTCTGAGCCGCACGGTCGGGAAGACGGGATCCGTTACCGCGTTCGACATCCAGCCGGGCGCTCTCGCCTCGACGGAGCGGAATCTGCGGGAGAACGGCTGCCCGGACAACTGGCGGCTGATCTGCGCCTCGCACGACCGCGCGCCGGAATTCATCACCGGGCCGATCAAGGCGGGTATGTTCAATCTCGGCTACCTGCCGGGCTCCGGCCATAAGGCGCTGACGACGCGGCGGTCAACGACCCTGCCGGCTGTCGATCACGCCCTGCATATGCTCGGCGAAGACTCCATTCTTCTCGTCGCCGTCTATCCGGGGCATCCCGAAGGCGCGGCGGAAGGACGGGAGCTGACGGAGTATTTTGGCTCGCTGTCGCGCTTCAAGTACAGCGTGGCGCAGTTCCGGATGCTCAATTCGCCGGAGAGTCCCTTTTTCATGATCGCGGAAACGAAATAAAGAATCGGCATCAGCCGGGAAGGAGGCAGAACGGTGGGAACGTCCAATCGACCGACAAGGCAGAATAATCAGCGGCCGCATACAAGCCGCAGCGGAAATCAGCAGATGAACGGACAGAGAACCCGTCGGCCTGACCTCAGCCGGATGACGCCGGAGGAGCGGCAGCAGTACGAATCCGACCGTGCCGCACGCCGGGCCGAGAGAGAAGCGCGGCAGCGGGAAAAGGCGGCTGCGCAGAAACGGGCCCGCGAAGAGGAACAGAAACGGAAAAAAGCGGAACGGCAGGAGAAACGGCGCGTCTTCAAAGGGCGGCTGCTTCTGTTCGTCATCGTGTTTGCCGCGGTGGCGCTTCTTGCCGTCGGTCTCTTTCTGATCGTCTTTCACCGCGCGCCCGACAAGGCGAAGGAAAACGGTCTTCTGACCTATACCTACGGCGGCGAAACGGTGCGGACGTGCAAACGCGCCGACTGCATCGAGGACGGAGAACTGTATTTTTGCTTCAACGATCTCGCCGAATATCTCGGTCTTGCGGAGAGCGGAACGGCGCAGGCGATGAAATTCATCTTCCCGACGGGCGGCGCACAGAAAACGTCGGCCGGGACCGGGCAGGAGGAATACGTCGTCTTCTCGACCGGATCGACGGAGATCAGCGTCGGCGGACAACCGATCCACGCCGAGATCCCGAACCGCCTGATCGGAACGGAGGTCTGGGTGGCCGTCTCGTTCGCCGAAGAATATATGATGAATCTGTCCGTGCAGTACGATGAAGCGGAAGGGATTCTGCGCATGGCCCGGGTCGTGGACGACGCCAAAACGTCCGCGGCGAAGGAAGCGGCGATGGCAAAGGCAAACGGACTGCCGGAAAGCAAAGTCAAATGGGATACCTATTACTACGACGTGGCGCTGCGGCTGAAACCGACGATGCCGGCGGCGTCGCTGTCGGAGAACAACGCGCTCGGAACGCTGGAGATTCCGACGGGCGACGTTTATGAACTGAATCTGATCTCCGATCTGTCGGCCTACGAGCCGTACATGAACCCGACCGGCGATATGCGGGATGCGTTCCTCATTCTCGTGAACGAAGACCGCACCGTGTCGCAGGGGAATGAGCCGGGCGATCTTACGGACGTGGTCTACACGAGTTACACGAAGCCGACGCAGCAGCTCCGGACGTACGCGGAAAAGGCGCTGGAAGGCCTGTTCGTCGAGATGTACGCGCACGGCTACTATAACATGGCGGTGTACAGCGGATACCGCTCCTACGATTATCAGGCTTCGCTGTTTGAGGATGCCGTGGAAACGGCTCTTGCCGAAAATGAAGAACTCACGCGGCAGGAAGCGGAGGCGATGGCACGCCAGACGGAATCCCGGGCAGGCGAATGCGAGCATCAGACGGGACTGGCGGTCGATATGGACACGTTCGGCGCGTTCACGACGGCGTTCGCCGACACGGATGAATTTGCGTGGCTCGTTGACAACGCGTGGAAATTCGGCTACGTGCTCCGTTATCCGGCGGATAAAACGGCGGTGACGGGCGAATCGTTCGAGCCGTGGCATTTCCGCTACGTCGGACGGTATCACGCGAAGATCATGCACGATACGGGGCTCTGCCTCGAAGAATACACGCTCCTGCTCACTGCACAGGAGACGAAATAAGGGGGATTGCCATGACAAATATGTCGGCTGAATTGTATGACATGATTT
>JAZUKT010000277.1:0-10108 GCA_045643445.1 Eubacteriales bacterium | reverse complement strand
TACCGCACGCGGCTGGCAATGGCGGACGGAGGGACGCTCTACATCCTCGCGCCCGGCGTCTGCCGCTTCGGTGAGGACGCCGAAAACGACCGTCTGATCCGCAAATACGGCTATTTCGGCAGAGAGAACGTACTGAAGCAGATCAAAGCCCCCGAAAACGGGGATCTGCGCAATAATCTCTCCGCCGCTGCACATCTGATCCACGGATCCTCGGACGGAAGGTTCCGCGTCGTCTACTGCACGGATCCCGCCAAGCTGTCTCCGGAAGAGGTCACCTCGGTCGGTTACGAATGGGCGGACGTGCGCAGGATGACCAGATATTTCCTCTCGCAGGCAACGGGCGAAGGCTATAACGAAGGCTATAACGACGCCCGCGGCGGATTCTACCTGATCGGCAATCCGGCGCTCGGTCTCTGGGCCGCCGAAGATCACTGACCCTCTCATAAAGTCAATCCATCACAGAAAGAAAGGCGTTTTTCATGAAAAAATCCGACATCCGTCTCATCGGTCTCGCCGTCATGGGCGAGAACCTCGTCATGAATATGGAAAGCAAAGGCTTCACCGTTTCCGTATTCAACCGCACGACCGAAAAAGTATCGAAGTTTGTCGAAGGCAGAGCCAAGGGCAAGAACATTGTCGGCACGTACTCCCTCGAAGAACTCGTTGCTTCTCTCGCCAAGGCGCGCAAGATCATGATGATGATCAAGGCCGGTTCTGCCGTTGACGCCATGATCGAACAGCTCATCCCGCTTCTCGAAGAAGGCGACATTATCATCGACGGCGGTAACTCCCACTTCCCGGATACGATGAGACGTACCGAATACGTGGAGAGCAAGGGTCTGCTTTACATCGGCACCGGCGTTTCCGGCGGTGAAGAAGGCGCTCTCAAGGGACCGAGCCTTATGCCCGGCGGATCTCCCGCTGCATGGGAAACCGTAAAGCCGATTCTCCAGGCGATCTGCGCGAAGGTCGAAGACGGCTCTCCGTGCTGTGACTGGGTAGGCGAAAACGGCGCCGGCCACTTCGTTAAGATGGTACATAACGGTATCGAATACGGCGATATGCAGCTGATCTGCGAATCCTATCAGCTTATGCGTGACCTTCTCGGTATGTCCGACGACGAAATGCACGACGTATTCACCGAATGGAATAAGGGCGAACTCGACAGCTACCTGATCGAGATCACGAAAGACATCCTCGCTTATAAGGATACCGACGGTTCTCCGATCGTTGAGAAGATCCTCGACACGGCCGGCCAGAAGGGTACCGGCAAGTGGGCAAGCATCGCAGCGCTTGACGAAGGTATTCCGCTTACGCTGATCGGCGAAGCCGTATTCTCCCGCTGCCTGTCCGCTATGAAGGAAGAAAGAGTTGCAGCTTCCAAGGTTCTCGCAGGCCCGAAGGTTGAATTCAAGGGTGACAAGGCTCAGTTCGTCAACGATATCAAGAACGCGCTGTATGCCGCGAAGATCGTTTCCTACGCACAGGGCTACACGCTCATGAGAGCCGCTGCGAAGACCTACAACTGGAACCTCAACTACGGCGGAATCGCTCTCATGTGGAGAGGCGGATGCATCATCAGAAGCGTATTCCTCGGCAAGATCAAGGAAGCCTTCGATAACAACCCGGCACTCGAAAACCTGCTGCTTGACCCGTACTTCAAGAACATCGTTGAAAACGCACAGGCAGGCTGGAGAAGAGTCTGCGCAGCCGCTATCGCCAACGGTATCCCGGTTCCCGCTATGACGACCGCTCTCGCATACTTCGACGGTTATCGCTGCGAGAGACTGCCCGCTAACCTTCTTCAGGCACAGCGCGACTACTTCGGCGCTCACACCTATGAAAGAATCGACGCGCCGAGAGGCCAGTTCTTCCACACCAACTGGACCGGCGAAGGCGGCGACACCGCTGCATCCCAGTACACGGTCTGACACCATCTGAATAGAAAGGGAAGAACCATCATGAAATTCAGAGAAAACTGCAAATACGCCATCGTTGTTCCGACGAGTATGGGCGTTCGCATCTGCCCGATGAACGGTCAGCCCGTTCAGTCCTCCGACACGTTCTTCATGCAGGCTACCTCTGCTGAATCGAACGTCATTTCGATCGCGTCCTACCTCGGCATGAAGACGAAGGTGCTCACCACGTTCGTCAAGGACAGCCCGATCGCCGAATTCATTAAGCGCAACCTTCGTTCCCGCGGCATCGACTACGAGGGCAAGGAAGTAGAGCAGGGCGGCCCGTGGGGTTACCGTCATCAGTTCAACATCGGCGACAGCGGCTACGGTTCCCGCGGTCCGGGAGTCGCCAACGACCGTGCCGGTGAAGTCGGCCGGACGCTGAACGGCAAGGATTTCGATATCGACCGTATTTTCGGGGAAGAAGGCGTACAGATCCTGCACCTGTCCGGCCTGATCGGCGCGCTGTCTCCCGAAACGAGCCAGTTCTGTCTTGAACTTGCCAGAGCTGCGAAGAAGTACGGCACGAAGATCTCCTTCGACCTCAACTACCGCGCATCCTTCTGGAAGAACCGTGAAGCCGAACTCCGCGCTACCTTCACGGAAATCGCTTCTGTTGCCGATATTCTCGTCGGTAACGAAGAAGACTTCCAGCTCGCACTCGGTATCGACGGTCCTGAAGCCGGCGGCAAGGATCTCGCATCCAAGATCGAAAGCTTCAAAGGCATGATCGCCTGCGTCAAGGCCAAGTTCCCGAACGCTTCCGTTTTCGCCACCACGCTCCGTCAGGTCGTCAACGTCAATACGCACATCTGGGGCGCCATCATGCTGGCCGGCGACGACTGGTATGTAGCCGATCCTCGTGAGATCCACGTTCTTGACCGCATCGGCGGCGGTGACGGTTTCGTGGGCGGTATGCTTTACGCGATGCTCAAGGACTGGGAACCCGAAAAGTGGGTACAGTTCGGTTGGGCTACCGGCGCGCTTGCCACCACCTTCCTCACGGACTATGCACAGCCTGCCGATGAAGAACAGGTCTGGTCCGTCTGGGGCGGCAACGCTCGCGTCAAGAGATAATGGAATATCTTTTACTGCTGGTCTCCTGCGTGTTCTTTGCGATGCAGTTTGTCACAACCAAACTGTTTGAGCAGAGGACCGCAGGAGGTCTCTCTGTCTGCCTCTGGAATCAGATCGTTTTCAGTATCGCGGCGGCGTTGTTTCTGTTTTTACAGTCCGGCTTCTGCTGGGAGATGAATCCGACCTCGTTTCTGTACGCGACAGCCTTCTCGGTTTTCTATATCATCAATACGGTCACGACGATCCTCGCCATGTCGCGGGGGAAAGTACTCGTGGTCAGCACCTACTGCCTCGCGGGCGGCATGATCCTGCCGTTTTTGTACGGGATTCTTTTCCTGCATGAACAGCCCGGCGTGTTTCAGTGCATCGGTATGGCGGTGCTCTGCGCCTCGCTCATCCCGGCGATCATGGGAAAATCCGAGGAAAAACAGTCCGGCAGCAGACTCGGATTTTTCGTTCTCTGCCTCGTTGTTTTTGCGACGAACGGACTCTTGTATATCGCGCTGAAATGCCATCAGATTCTCCCGACTGCCGTGCCGGAGAACAGCTTCATGCTGGCGACGGTCTTTATCCGGCTTGCTCTCGCGCTGCTGATCCTCGCGGTTCTCGCGGCTGTGAAACGCAGAAACGGTGAAAAAGAAATCCTGCGGCGTACGTTCTGGGAAATCGGCCGTAAACCGATGACGGGGAAATTATTCCTCGTTCTGATTCTTGCAGCCGCCGCAGGTGCAGTCTGCAATACGGTCGGCAACCTCTTTTCGCTGCGCTGCATGGTGACGATGGATGCGTCTCTGCAGCTGCCGATTCAAAACGTCTCGATCATTCTGCTGACTGCTGTCTTCGGATGGCTGTTCTTCAAGGAAAAACTTGGGCGAAATTCCATCATCGGCCTGCTCATGTCGGTCGTCGGTATCGCGCTGATGGTGTTATAATTGACGGAGGAATTCGATGAATATCGTGATAACTGACGGTTTTGCCGTGAATCCGGGCGATCTTTCCTGGGATTATCTGAAAAAATACGGCAATCTTGCCGCATACGATAAACTTACAGACGAAGAGGCGCTCGAAAAAATCGCTGATGCTGACGTTATTTTCACAAATCGCGTCATAATCGGAACGGCCGTACTCGAAAAGGCAACGCATCTCTGCTACGTTTCCGCACTCGGCACGGGCTACGATATGATCGACGTGAAGGCCTGTCGGGCGCGCGGCGTGGAAGTCTGCAACGTACCGGGTTATTCGACCGCATCCGTTGCACAGACGGCGTTCACGCTGCTGCTTGCCTGCGCGTTTGACCTCGAAGGTTACAGACAGATCGTGCGCGACGGGAAATGGACCGGGGAGCCCGGCTTCCTGTATCAGCAGTACCGCTTCACGGAACTAGACGGCAAAACGGCCGGTATCTACGGCTGCGGTGCCATCGGGACAAGATTTGCGAAGATCTGTCAGGCATTCGGCATGAAAACGATAGCCACGCGCCGCAGTAAAACGGTAGGCGAAGAGGACGGGATCCGTTACGTCACGCCGGATGAACTGCTTGCCGAGAGCGATTTTCTCTCGCTGCATTGCCCGCTCACGAACGAAACGCGCGGCATGGTCGACGGCTCGTTTATTGCAAAAATGAAAGACGGCGCCGTGCTGATCAATACTTCACGCGGTGCAGTCCTGAATGAGGCCGACGTGGCCGACGCGCTTGTGTCCGGCAAATTATCCGGCTTCGGTGCTGACGTACTCGCCAAAGAGCCTGCCGATCCGCAAAATCCGCTGCTGACCGCACCGCATACGGTCATCACGCCGCATTGCGCATGGACTTCCACGGAAGCGCGGCTCCGGCTGATGGATTGCCTTGACAAAAATCTCGATTCTTTTGTCCGTACGGGAAAAGGAATCAATCGCGTATTCTAAGCATAAGAAAACGGCCTCTTTTCGAAGAGACCGTTCTTTTTTATTATTTAGAGAAGTGCCGGAAGCACGTCAGCGACCGAATCGCGGATCAGATAGTCCGCCAGATCATCGTACGGCGTTTCCGAATAATTGATCATGATGAGATGACTGCCGCGGAATCCTGCTACGTAGGAGGCTGCAGGCCAGACGAGGAGGGAAGAGCCCGCCGCGATCAGGACGCCCGCCGCGCGGATTTCCTTTTCCGCTTCCATCACCGTGTCGGGATCGAGCCCTTCGCCGTAGAGCACCACGTCCGGGCGGATCATCGCGCCGCAATCCGGGCAACGCGGCAGTCCGCTTGACGAGAGAATCCGATCGGCACCGCAGGTCTTGCCGCAGTTGATGCAGTAATTCCGGCTGACGGAACCGTGCAGTTCGAGAACGCGACGGCTGCCTGCCGCCTGATGCAGACCGTCAATGTTCTGCGTAATAATCGCGCGAAGAATCCCGCGTCTTTCGAGTTCAGCAAGCGCCGTATGAGCCGGATTCGGTTTCGCGTCGGGATAGAGCATACTCGAACGATAATAACGATAGAATTTTTCCGGCTCACGGTATAGACAGGTGTGACTGAGCAGATATTCCGGCGGATCGGTCTCTTCGGATTCGGTGTACAGACCGTTCGTGCCGCGGAAATCGGGAATACCGCTGGCCGTCGATACACCCGCGCCGCCGAAAAAAACGAGATGGCGGGCGCTGTGAACGATCTCACGGAGTTCCGCAAGCCGCTCGGCTGAAAGCGTACAGGCCATTAGTCAAGAATCCCTTCGTCGAGATAATGATGGGCGATGATGTAGCAGCCCTCGCTGTTCGGGTGAGAACCGTACAGGCAGTAGTTGTCTTCCGGCGCAGGACGAACCGTGCCTTTGCCGAATTCAAACGTCTTGTCAGCTAGCTTTCCGAGTGCGCCGTGCAGAATTTCCTCATTGATGTCGCGCCAGGCGGCGAGCAGTTCATCCTCAAAATTGAACGGCGGAACGCTGAAGAGAATCACGCGGCAGCCCGCTTCTTTAAGTTTCGTAATGATCGTTTTGAGGTCTGCTTTGATCTGTGCTGCCGTACGTCCCTGATACAGATCGTTGACGCCGAAGCAGACGTTGACAACGTCGCATTGCTTGGCGCGTGCGAGCCATCCCATGTCGGTGGCTGCATCCTGACCGCGTGCGAAGCCGATTCCGAGATCCCATACGCTCCACTCGTCCGGCAGATGATTGGCGATCTCTGCGACCCAGTGTTCATAACTGTCATAGGGCGTGCCGATCCCCTGCGTGATGGAGTCGCCGAGGAAGCCGATTCTTCTCGATACCTTGCGATCGGAGCCGATCATCAGCGGCAGCGGGATACGACCGCATTCCTCCGTATCCGCTTCAACTGCCGGTTCAATGGTTGTAAACAGATTGACTTCATAATGCGCGGGAACACGGACGCCGGTAAAGGTGATCTCGTAGCTGAGGAATTCGCCGCCGCGTGCGTTCAGCGTGATCGGATCGGTAAAGAACGGCTCCGCGCCGGAGACTGCCTTTTCGGTCTTGCCGTCGAACGTCACCGTGATCCATTCAGCAGGCACATCGCCGACTTTGTCAACCAGACCGACGCGAACACGGTTGATCGTCCAGTCGTCGCAGATAATGTTCGCCCAGCTATCCTTGCCGTCGGAGAACGTACTGTCGATCTGATTCGAGAAAAGCAGGGAATAGTGTTCGCCGCCGTGCGAGAGTTTGTACCAGCAGCGGCCGACGCGCTTTTCCGCGGTTTTGAAGTCGTTGACGTTCTGATTGGCGCTGCCCGCCGTCGTGTCGGATGAATAAGTCTGATAGAATTCGTCGAGAGTCATATGTTTCACCTTCCATTTGATAATAAAGAGGACACCTGAAAAAAGGTGTCCGATTTTATAAGAGTTTATAACGGCCTTCGATAGCGCGGCGGAGCGTCACTTCATCCGCATATTCGAGGTCACCGCCGACCGGGACGCCGTTTGCAATTCTGGTCACTTTGACACCGAGCGGGGTAACGAGTTTCGCAATATACATAGCGGTCGCTTCGCCTTCCACCGTCGGATTGGTCGCAAGAATCAGCTCCGTAACCGGCGTTTCCGTATTGCCGAGCCGTGCGAGCAGTTCGCTGATCGTCAGTCTGTCCGGCGTAATGCCGCGCATAGGCGAGATCGTACCGTGCAGAACGTGATATACGCCGTTAAACTGCTGCGTCTTTTCGATGGCGATCACGGCGCGCGGGTCTTCCACGACACAGACGGTCCCGTGATCCCGCTTATCGTCAGCGCATACGGAACAAAGCTCGTCCGTCGTAATGTTGCAGCATACCGAGCATTTGTGAATATCCGTTTTGGCTGATATGATCGCCTGAGCAAAGTCAACGGCTTCTTCCGGCGTGAAATTCAAGACGCAGTAAGCATAGCGCGCCGCAGATTTCCGACCGACGCCGTCGAGCTTGCGGAACATATCCGTCAGACGCTCAAGCGGTTCGAGATTCTTTACCATATCAGAAGAGACCGGGCATACCGGGAATGTTCAGGGACCCGGTGATCTGGCTCATGCCCTCGGAATTGGCGGTCGAAACCTTCTTGATCGCTTCATTGACGGCTGCCGTCAGAATGTCGGAGAGAGTTTCAATGTCGTCGGGATCCACGATCTCAGGCTCAATATTGATCGAGAGAATTTCCATCTTGCCGTTGATCTTGACCGTTACGACGCCGCCGCCGGCCTTGACCTCATATTCTTTTGCGTCAAGTTCTTCCTGCTTTGCAGCCATTTCTTCCTGCATTTTCTGAGCCTGACGGAGCATCCCCTGCATATTGGAAGGACCGCCGCCCATGCCGTTCGGAAGTTTTGCTTTCATGATAGCACCTCGTATGTTAAATTATAATTCGGATAATTCGTCGAGCGCCTCTTTTTTGGGAGCAGCGCCGGTTTCAAGCTTCAGGACGGCATCCGGTTCCGTCACACCGCACAGTCGGAGAGCGGAGAGGATCGCCTGCTCGTTTGAGCGGAGAATACCGATGCCGAATTCGTTGACCGTTCGGATTACTACAAGTTTTCGGTCGTCGGAAACGCAGCAGTCACACTCACTCAGAAATCCGCCGCAGAGCGGGTTGGTCTGACGAAGACGTTCGATCACGTCGCCGATCTCGCCGATCGGAGAAAGTGCGGATGATGCGTCTTGCGCGGGAGCAGATTCTGCCTTTTCATCAACCTGGGAAGCAATCGGCTCGACGGTCGGTACAGCGGGAATTTCAGTCGGCTCAATCGTGACTGCCGTCCTCGGCTGTACCTCCAGCATTCCGATGCGTTCTTCAAGCGCAGCAATTCGGGAGAGCAGAGAAGTGTTCGTGTGATTGAGCGACGGATCCGCCATACGCAGAAGCGTCAGCTCGGCCGTGAGCCGTTTTGTCTGCGGCAGCCGTGCCATTTCACGCAGCGCCGCGTCCATCAATTCAAAATGGGCTGTGAGCGATTCCGGCGTGAAGCGTTTGGCGGCATCGGCCAACAGCCGCATTTCCGGCTCGGTCAGATCAAGATAATCGTCACGCTCATCCTCTTTGAGATGGCGATAGACGAGCATATTGCGCCAGAACGTAAAGAGTTCCGACCAGAAGACGGTGATATCCCGTGCGGATTCATCGACTGTTTTGATGATACGGAAGATCGCGGAAGCGTCGTTTTTGGATACGGCGACCGCGGTTTTATATTGCGTTTCGATCCCGGTCAGTCCGAGCGTCTCGGAAACACGATCGGATGTGACGGACTGGCCGCCGGCGGAGCAGAGTTCAAAGAGGCTGATCGCGTCGCGCATACCGCCCTGTGCCTGCTTGGCGAGGATTTTCGCCGCCGACTCTTCAAGCGGAATGGATTCCTTTTCGGCAATAGAGAGAAGCCGCGCGGCGATAACGTCCGCCTTGATCCGGCGGAAATCAAACCGCTGACAGCGGGAGATGATCGTTGCGGGAAGTTTGTGGAACTCGGTCGTCGCCAGAATAAAGACAACGTGCTCCGGCGGCTCTTCCAGCGTTTTGAGCAGAGCATTGAAGGCGCTGACCGAAAGCATATGTACTTCGTCGATGATGTACACACGCTTCTTGAGTGCAGTTGGCGTGAAATTGACTTCGTCGCGGATGTCGCGGATATAGTCAACACCGTTGTTGGAAGCCGCGTCCATTTCGAGTACATCGCCCGCCGTCGCCTCATCAATAGAGGTGCAGGCGAAGCAGGTGCCGCAGGGGCTTCCGTTGACGGGATGCTCGCAGTTGATCGCCTTGGCGAGGATTTTCGCGCAGGAGGTTTTTCCCGTTCCGCGCGGCCCGCAGAAGAGATACGCATGACTGAACTTGTTGTTGAGCGACTGATATTGCAGAACGGACGTCACGTGTTCTTCACCGCATACGTCTTCAAAGGTACGCGGTCTGTATTTGCGGTACAGAGCCTGATGCATGAAAAAAGCCTCCTTTTCCATGATAAAAAGAGGCAGAATAACTCGCAAATCAAGACCATACACCCGGACTTCGAAAGAAGGATCACACACGACACCATCGTTCCAGCTCGAAACAGGCTTCCTTGCGGCGCATCAACTAAACTGCTTAATGCTGCTTGGTTCCCCACCTGACATGGTTCACAGCCGCCAATCGCGCAAGACCCGTTTGTCAACACATTCCCGCATGATACAGACTGCATAAGCTTCATCCTCGGATCGGGAATCCACCCTCGCTGTAGCGGACTTCGAGTACAGGGACCCGCTGCTCCCCCGGCTGGTATGGCCTTGATTCACGAGTTATTCTGCATATCAATAACGTAACTATTATATCATATCGCAATCAAAAAATCAAGTACAACGCCGAACATTCTCTCGATTTTCTCGGTCGGGAAAGAATCGCTTACCGTACGGCGTGTTCGACAGAATATTCCGCTTCCGCGTGATAGAAGCCCGCGAGATCGGCCGCCGCATACCGCGCTTCACCGCCGAGCTCCGCTTCAATCCGCGTCAGACGGTTATATTTGGCCGTCCGTTCACCGCGCACAGGCGCACCCGTTTTGATAAAGCCCGCATTCAGCGCAACGGCCAGATCGGCGATCGTCGTGTCCGTCGTATCCCCGGAGCGATGAGAGAGAATCGTGCGGTAG
>JAZUKT010000276.1:0-1663 GCA_045643445.1 Eubacteriales bacterium | reverse complement strand
CGAAGCGGAAGAACCCGGCAAATTCGTCTGGTTCTCCTCGACGGCGATCACGAATGCGGAGGCCGATACGGCTGTGTCCGGCGGCAACTCCTCCGTCTTCATGGCAGTCCTCAACTGGATGAGTGAAAACAAGATCGACCTTTCCATCATGGCGAAGCAGCTGCAGGTCGAGGCGCTGACGCTCACGGCCGCACAGCAGAACTTCTGGTCGATCGTCGTGATCTTCGTCATTCCGCTGGCGGTGCTCGTGATCGGCTTCGTGATCTGGCTCAGAAGAAGAAAGAAGTAAACGATGGAAGTAAAACGCAAGAAACAAAACAAATGGCTGCCGCTCGTGTGCCTTGTGCTCGTCATGGCCGCCCTGTTCGTCGGCTATAAGCTGCTCTCCGCCTCGAATGAGCGGAAGGCGGCGGAGGAAGCGGCCAAAGCGGCGGAAGAGAATACGGTCATTGCGGTGGCGGATTACGATCCCACGCTCGTCACGTCGCTCTCCTATGAGAATAAGGGCGAAGAACCGCTCTCCTTCATTCGCAAGGACGGCGCATGGCAGGTCGCGGACGACGAACATTTCCCGCTGAACGGCGAATTCATCGACACGCTCGCCGAAACCATTTCCTCCGTCAGCGCGCTGCGCACGGTAGAAGAAGGCGAAGCGGCGGATTACGGTCTGACGGAGCCGACGTGCTCGATCGAGGTCGGGTACGCGGACGGCACGCAGCACAGCTATCGGATCGGCGACTACAATACGTTCGGCGGCGGATACTATTTCATGGCGGACGGGGCGATCTCGATGATCTCCTCCTCGCTGCTCTCCGCATTCGGCTATACGCTTGACGATCTCGCCGTGCTTGACACGATGCCTGCCTACGAATGGACGACGGAGGGCGTCGTTACGGCTCTGACGATCAGCTGCGGCGCGGACGAGGTGACGATCACCGATCAGGAAAAGATCCTGCAGGTGACCCGCGCCATCCATCAACTCGTGAAGCTGAACGACTGCGCGGACTATTACGCCGATGCGGACGAAAAAGCAGCCGCCTACGGTTACGGCGACGCCGTGAAGGTCACGATGGCCTATAAGGAGCCCGTGACGACGACGGATGCGGAAGGCAATACGACGGCGGCGTACATGGATACGACCTATACGATCTGGTTCGGCGCGGATACGGGTGACGGTTCGACCTGCTACGGCGGGCCCGATCACTCCGATCTCGTTTACCGGCTCAACGCGGAAGCCGCCGGTATCATGAAAAACGATATGGCGGCGGAGCTGGCACGGGGAAAGGAAACGGCTGATGAGAACGACTGAGGAAATCATGCGCGCGGCGAAGACGGCGAAAGCGGCGCTGACCCGTGCGACGACGACGCAGAAGAACGCGCTGCTCAAAGCGATGGCGCTGTATCTGACGAACGCCGCTGACGAAATTCTCGCGGAGAACGCGGCGGACGTCGAGGCGGCGAAGGACCATATTTCGCCCATGATGATCGACCGGCTGCGGCTGACGAAGGAACGGATCGAGGCGATGGCTGACGGGATCCGCTCGGTGGCCGCGCTGCCCGATCCTGCCGGTGCGATCCTCGAAACGAAGACGCGGCCGAACGGCATGACGATCGACAAGGTGGCCGTTCCGCTCGGCGTGATTGCGATCATTTACGAAAGCCG
>JAZUKT010000275.1:0-1876 GCA_045643445.1 Eubacteriales bacterium | reverse complement strand
TTTCCAACGAATCAAAATGAATCGAATCGGCAATCGGAACATCAATTGCGTT
The DNA here is from genome assembly GCA_045643445.1 of Eubacteriales bacterium. Taxonomy (GTDB): domain Bacteria; phylum Bacillota; class Clostridia; order Oscillospirales; family CAG-272; genus UMGS1696. The sequence goes on along the minus strand of JAZUKT010000275.1, from coordinate 1,824 downwards.
CTTCTCCGCGCCGACTCTCTCCAGCAACGATCGCACGCGATCATCCGTTCGCGCGTCGCCATGCACCATCGCCATGAAGGGATTGCCGCTTTGAATTGAAAAAGCCGCGCCGTGGAACGAACTGGTGATAATCAAACTTGCGTTCAAAAACAAATCCACGAACTCATACGTGTCCGCATTCTTGACAATCCTCGAATGCGGACGGAACAGGTCTTTCTTGCGTCCAAGAAGATAAACAACCTCATACCCCGTCGCCATCTGCGCCTCCGCGATCAGGCGATCCGCCGTCAGTCCGAACGGCGCGAGCGGCCCGGTCTGCGGAGCCAGCACGAACTCGGGTGTGACCACTTCGACGAAGCCGACGCAATCGCCTGCCGCGCCCGACGAGCCGGTCGGATAGAGTCCGAACACCGCGTCGTAGTACACCTTTGATTCCGCGGGCGGCGGCGAGCCGATGTCGAACCGCACAGAAGACGCGGACGGTGACAGATTCGACGTCCAGTTGTACGCTTCCTGCGCATTCGGACGCAGCACGTGCATCATCACCGAGCGCACCATCAGGAATTGCCCGGACGGGACCCCGGACGACGTCCACGTGACGTTGAAATAGCGCCCCGTACGGTAATTGTCGATGGCGAGCGTTACGTCCGGGATCGGATCGCCGGAATCGCCGCGCCACGTTGCCGTGTGGGTGAGCGCCGGGCTGATGATCGGCGAATTCATCTCGACCGTGAGCGTTTTCACGTTTGCCTGAGCCGTAAAGGTGAACGTCTTTTCCTTAAAGGAACTGACGTACCCCGACTGCGTCTGCCCGTTGTAGGTAACGGACGTCGTCGCGGGGCCGCTGCCGGTGCTCTCATTCCTGACGGTGACGACGAGGGAAGAACCGTCCGTCAGCACGCGGATCACGGGTGTGAGCGAACCGAACGACAGCGCGCCGCTGTAATAGAGCAGCGTCATGACTGGCCTCCGCTCGTGATCAGCACGAACAGTTCGCCGTCCGCGAGCGAGGCGGGTACCGACGTGCCGTAGCTGATGTTGCGCACCGCGGACTGGCCGGTCGTTTCAGACGCCGCGCGCAGAAGCCCGGTCATCGTGCCGCCCGCGCGTTTCATATAGCCGGACGCGGCCGTTCCGCCGAGGGAGAGCGCGTTGTCTGCCGTGCCGACGTGATCGAGTACGTCGATGACGGAGGTGATAAAGCCGCAGACGGTCGTGTCGGCGCGCAGGTCGGTGATCATGGCGGACGTGACGGAGACGGCGGAATCCGGCACCGTGATGCGGGCGAGATAGAGATCCTTGATGCCGTCGGTGACGAGCGGAGAATCCGGGGCGTTCGTGTCGATGATGAGGGAGAACGTGCGCGCCGGGCTGTTCAGCCGCAGGATCAGCGTGTTGACGGTGCCGGGCGTCAGCGTGTAGGAGACGGCGCTCTGCTGCCAGGCCATGTAGCCGCGGATCCAGCCGACGCCGGCGCTGACAGCGAGGTCCATGCCGCCGCCGGGAGAGCAGACGAAGCTGTCCTCACCCGAGATGCCGTCGCGGTAGAAGCAGGCGTTCATGCGGGCGAGGAAGGCGGCGTCCACGGCACGGTCACCGCGCGGGAATCCGCCGACCGTTTCGATGACGGAGGTTGAATCAAACGGTCCTCCGGTGACCGAACGAGTGATTTGAGACATAATATATAGTCCTTTCTTTGATTAAGCAGTGGTTCTGCCGCCGCGGGAGGCGCGTTCGCCGAAGGTCGGAAAGACTTCGACGGCGCCGTTTTCCCAGACGGTGTCAGCTTCGGTCAGACGCATCGGGAGGCTGATCCCGGCGCCG
>JAZUKT010000274.1:0-4910 GCA_045643445.1 Eubacteriales bacterium | reverse complement strand
TTCGTTGAATTTGCTCCGAAGAAGGAAGGCATGGTTCACATCTCCAAGCTCGACAAGAAGCGCACCGAGAAGGTCGAAGACGTATGCAACGTCGGCGACAAGATCAAGGTCAAGTTCCTCGGCACGGACGAAAAGGGTCGTTATAACCTCTCCCGCCGCGACGCCATGGAAGACTGAGTCGGCTCGGCTCCAATTCAATAAACAAAAGGCTGTCCGTATTGCGCGGGCGGCCTTTTCTGCGTTACAATGGCCAAAAACGGATGTATTTCCTTGTGCAGAACGGCGAAAATGCGGACAGATACGCGGCAATTATTGAAATGAAATCCGGGATATGTTATAATTACCCAACCGGACACGGCGTCCGCATCTTATCATATCAAGGAGAAACGTATGAAAAAACTGGCTGTACTTTTTGTTGCCGCACTGCTGACCGCTCTTCTGGCAACGAGCATTTATGCGTATTACACCCCCGTTACCGCTGTGAAGATCGACACGCCTCCGACGCTTGACGGCGTCATTTCCGAAGGCGAATGGGGCGAACCGATCTATTCCGCCAAGACGCTCGAAGAGATCCTCAAGGTTTCCGACAACAGCTTCCTGTATTCCGACTGGCCGGAATATATCGACACGTTCAAGGATATGCTCAAGGATCCTTCCCTGATGCCCTCCGCGCTCGACGTTTACATGAACTGGGATGAAGACTTCTTCTATCTCGCCCTCCAGATGAAGGTCGAAACGCGCGCTGCCGCTTCTTACACCCAGATCGGCAACGAAGACTGCGTGTACTTCAACTCGATGGTGGATCCGTACGTCTGGGAACAGAACTCGTTCCACGACTACTACACGGTCAACTTCACCGTTCACGATGACGGCGATTTCATTTATACCTTCCAGCCCTTCTCCGGCTACGACGTAAACCCGACCACCACGGACGGTGACTGGGCAGGCGTTCGTGACGAAAACGCCAAGACGACGACTTATGAATTCAAGTTCTACTGGGATGAACTGGTCGAAACCTACGTTGACACGTCTGTCAAGGTCGGCGATATGTTCGGCGTCAACCTCTGCATCTGCCCGAAGAACTTCGACGGCGATCCGAACGGTGTTGCCTGCGTTGTTCCGGCCGGTGTAGGCACGAACGGCGAACAGTATAACTACGCGATCACGCTCGGCGAAGCCGGTGCCGCTCCTGCCGCTCCCGCAGAAACCGAAGCGCCCGCTGAATCCGAAACCGAAGCCCCGCTTATCGTCGGCGATCCGCTGAAGAATCCGCCTTCCGCATGGGCTCTCGAAGAAGTGAATGCTGCCATCGCTGCAGGTCTCGTTCCTGCTGAACTGCAGAACGGCTACACCAACGGTATCTCCCGCGGTCAGCTCGCTCTGATGCTCTCTTCTCTCCTTGAGAAGACCGGCGCTGCTCTGCCGACGACCGGCGAAGCTGCTTTCACCGATACGACGGACGCGAACGTTCTCGCTGCTGCTAACCTCGGCATCATCAACGGTTACAAGCAGGACGACGGTTCCTTCATGTTCAAGCCTGAAAACACGCTGAAGAGATCCGAAATGGCTGCCATCATCAACCGTGTTGCAAAAGTTCTGGGCGCAGAAACGACCGGTTTTGATGCAGAAGTGAAGTTCGAAGATACCGCCGCTCACTGGTGCAACTCCGAACTCGGCTACCCGGTACACATGGGCATCGTGAAGGGTACTTCCGACACCACGTTCTCTCCGGAAAACACGCTGACGGTTGAACAGACCATCATGATGGTTTACAGAACCTTCACGGCTCTCCAGAAATAAGCCAACAAAACAATATCAAAAACAGGCTTTCGTCGGAAGAACTGATTATGGATTTTTCCGGAATGCCGAATGGCTCCTGATATAATTTCGGGTATAAAATACCATATGGATGGCAGAACGAAATCTGCCGAAAACTTCCGAAGCGGAAGCACGGGAAATTTACAGAAAGGCGATCCGAATGGATCATACGATCATGAAGAAAATTGCTGTTCTTCTTATGGTTGTGGTTCTTGCAAGCCTTCTCGCAGTAGGTCTGTCTGCAGAATATTCCTCCTGCACGGTTTACAAGACCAGCACACCGCCGATGCTTGACGGTGTGATTTCAGAAGGCGAGTGGGGTGAGCCTGTCAGTAATCTTGCTACTTTTGAAGAAGTACGCGACCATTCTTTCAGCTGGATTGCAGAAGGACTGGCGTGGCCTGAACTCAAAGAACTGTATGGCAATCAGCAGGACGATCGCTCCATGATGCCCTCATCTGTCGTTACCTATATGAAGTGGGACGATGAATACCTGTATTTTGGCCTCAAAATTACTGTCGAGACCCGCTGCGCGCCCAGCACCAAAGACATCTGGAAGAAGGACTGCGCCTATTTCATGTGCATGGATAATCCCTTTGAATGGGATTCCGACGCCGGCGAATTCTTCAAAACCTGCTTCACGGTTCTTGACGATGGAAACTTCTACGTGGAAGAACGCGGCCCGAAGAACGGATACGACATAAATGAAACCACAACCGATAAGGATTGGATAGGTGTTCGTGATGAGGCTGCCAAGACTACGACCTATGAGTTCAGGTTCTACTGGGATGAAATTCTGAATAAGGCGATGACGTCGTCCATGAGTGTCGGAGATTCTTTCGGCGTGCACGTTTATCTCACACCGTGTAACCATTACGAGGACCCGTATGATTACATGGATATCTGTCCGGCAGGTATCGGTTCGCACAACGGCGGGACCTTTAGCCACCAGTACAACTGGGCTATCACCCTTGCAGATGAACCCGCTGACGGCAACACTGATCAGGCTCCCGCTGAAACCGAAGCTCCTGCTGAAACTGAAGCACCTGCCGAGACCGAACCCGCAATCACCGAAGAACCCGCTGTTGTTGCTGAACCTTCCGCATGGGCTCTTGAAGAAGTCAACGCCGCGATCGCTGCAGGTCTCGTTCCCGCAGAACTGCAGAAGAACTACACCGACGGCATCACGAGAGCAGATCTCTCCAAGATGCTCGGCGTTCTGATCGACAAGGCATACGGCCAGGAACCCGCAACGGCTGACGCTGCATTTACGGATACCACGGACGCCGCTGTTATGAAGGCTGCTAACCTCGGCATCATCAACGGCTACAAGCAGGACGACGGTTCCTTCATGTTCAAGCCTGAAAACACGCTGAAGAGATCCGAAATGTCTGCGATCATCAACCGCGTTGCGAAGCTCTGCGGCGAAGAAACCACCGGTTTTGACGCAGAAGTGAAGTTCGAAGATACCGCCGCTCACTGGTGCAACTCCGAACTTGGTTACCCGGTACACATGGGCATCGTGAAGGGTACTTCCGATACCACGTTCTCTCCGGAAAACACGCTGACCGTGGAACAGACCATCATGATGATCTACAGAACCTTCACGGCTCTCGCAAAATAAGTCAACAAATCCATACAAAGAGCAGATCTTCTTCGGAGGATCTGCTTTTTCGTCGGAAATGGTGAACAACCGAGAAAGTTCACAAAAAAGTGACGAAAATTCATATTATACCATTATCCTGCCGGACTGCAATTGACAACATATTCGAATGTATGGTAAGATAAAATGGCAGGAGGAGAAACGTGCGGTATCGCACACGCCTCATGCTCATATATTCCGAAACGCAAAAGCGCGAAGGGAAATTTTCAGAAAGGTGATCCGAACGGATCAACAAGATCATGAAAAAACTTGCATTTGTACTCGCCGTTATTCTTGCATTGTCTGTTGTTGTGCTTCCTGCAAGCGCAGATCAGATCTGGGAGGCTGCCAATGCGACGCCCGTATTTGACGGCAAAATGGACGACTGCTATAAGCTGTCTTCCCGAATTGACGTAATTTATGACGTCCTTACCGAATCGACGGAAGGCTTTGCTACCGGTGAGGCCTACGCCTGCTGGGACAAAGATTATCTGTACGTTTACATTCGCGTAACAGACCCTGTTCTCTCGACTCAGAGACATGAGTCCTACTTCGAAAGACCGTATGACAGAGCGTACGACACGGACTCCGTCGAAGTATTCGTTGACTTCAACGATAAGGACAATCAGATCATCGAAATTGAACCCAACTGCGGCCAGTGGACCGGCGCGATCCTTTATTGCGATGACGACAACAAGATCATCGGCGAACCCGACTGGGATGAAGGCAAAGGCATTTGGGGTATGGGCGGCCATCTCGTAAACAACATCAGCCGCGGCAAGATCGCTGTTGACCTGGACTTTGACGACGGTTACGCAATGGAATTCATGATCCCGTGGGGCTCTGCGTTTACGCCCAAAGCCAAGAAGACGATCGGCTTCATGATCGGCATCAACGATGACTCTGACGGCGACTCCACGCGCGACTATCAGATCTTCGCAGATAACTGCCCTGAGTTCCTGGAAGCATATCTGTATTCCACGAGCTACGGTGATCTTTTCCTGAGCGAAACGACCCCTGCAGAAACCGAAGCTCCCGCAGAGACTGAAGCGCCTGCAGAAACCGAAGCACCCGCTGAAACCGAACCCGCAATCACTGATGAACCCGCTGTCGTTGCAGAACCTTCCGCATGGGCTCTCGAAGAAGTGAACGCTGCAATTGCTGCTGGTCTCGTTCCCGCTGAACTCCAGAACGGCTACACCAACGGTATCTCCCGCGGTCAGCTCGCTCTGATGCTCTCTTCTCTCCTTGAGAAGACCGGCGCTGCTCTCCCCGAAGCCGGCGAAGCTGCTTTCACCGACACGCCGGACGCGAACGTTCTCGCTGCTGCTAACCTTGGTATCATCAACGGTTACAAGCAGGACGACGGTTCCTTCATGTTCAAGCCTGAAAACACGCTGAAGAGATCCGAAATGGCTGCTATCATCAACCGTGTTGCAAAAGTTCTGGG
>JAZUKT010000273.1:0-6648 GCA_045643445.1 Eubacteriales bacterium | reverse complement strand
TCCGTAACCGGTTCCCGCGTACTGTGAAGCAGGGAGAAGATGCGGACTTCCGTGATATTCGTTGCCTCGAATACCGTTTCTCTGACCGTAGTATCATAGGATGCACAGTCTTCATAGATCTTCGCATCCACCATTCTGCCGGCGGAATCATAGCCGACGACGATAAAGTCGTAATATGTGTAGAACTGACTCTGCAGCACGCTCCACGTCACTGTGGTTCCCTCCGTCGTGGTCGTGAATGTGCCGTCCAGCTCCACTTCCTTCGCCGCCACGACATTTACGATGATCTCAAACGGCTCAAATCCGTAGGCGTCGACCTGCAGCGTGATCGTAGCTTTCGCACCTGCCGAAGCGTTTCCGCTTGTGTGAAGGATGAGGTTATCGTAGTGTCCGTACTCCGGCGGTTCGATCACCGCGCCGTCCGAACCATCAAGCAGACCGTCTCCGTTTTCGATGTTTTTCACGGTCAGTTTCGTGCCTTCACTGCGATAGAGCACGCAGTCGCTATCATAGTACAGGTATGACGCGCCGATTTTGAAAGCACCTTTCGTGTGTTCCGGCACCTCGTACGCATCGGTTCCATAAAGGGATTCTATATGCGAGGTATCGGGAACCGCCTTCTGCACCGTCAGCGCGAGCGGGGCGCTGCCATCCTTCAGCACGGCACATGCGTAGGCGTTGCAGGCCGGAGCCTCCGACAGATCCCCGGTATACCCCGCCAAAGCATCGTTTTTGACTTCTTCGTTGAAATTGTTTGCCTCGACGATCACATAGAACGGCTCTCCCACGAATTCGGACGGTACTTCGCTCAGCTTCATGATGGCAGCATTCGCGTGGGTCTCAACATAGCTGCGGGTGGCATATCCGATCGTTCCGTTTTCCAGCTGCGTTTCGATGTCGTCGTGATCCATCGTGCCGTTCATGAATGCATTGGCAACGTCGATGTCTTTGGTGAGATAGTAGCTGCAATAGCCTGTGCCCGTATCCGGAATATGGATCGTGGTGATAATGCCGTAGCTTGCGGCATATCCCGTCTCGCCGATTGGAGCGCCGAACACCGCTGCATCGTAATGCGTGCTTGTGGGATCATAGGTGTACAGACTGTAACCGTCTTCATTTTGGGCATATCTGATGTTGGTAATGCTCGGCGTCGCTGCCTGTGCTGATTCGGGGAGCACTTCAAGCGCTGCAAAGCGCACATTGTCTGTGACCGTCGTCGGGCCGGTGCAGATGTATTCCGGATCGATCTCGTCCGTTACTTCCTTCGTTGCCTCCAGGAAGAAGTAATACGTGCCCGGCGTATTCGCGACATCATGCCCGGCGTCTGCGGCATAGCCCATGAGCTCGCTCAGCGGCATCTCAAGGCAGTAAGTGTAGTCGCCGAAATCTCCGCTCTCCGCGTAGATCTCGTAATCCCCGGCGTCCAGCAGATCATCCGCGGACAGATAGAGCCTGTATGACTGCAGCGGACGGTCGTATGAATAGTCTCTGTTCCAGTAAATATACGCGTAGGCGGTTGCGGACGCCTCCGTGTCTCCCTGGACGATCTTATTCACAGTATTATCGCTCGAAAACGACATGGGCAGCATATCTTTCGGTACTACGAAAATACTCGTATCCCTGCTCACCGCAGAGCCGGTATCGAAATAGGGATTTCCGCTTTTGTTTTCCAGCGAGTTTGCCGCCACGAATCTGAACCGCCAGTTTCCGGACTCTCTGAGCCTGTAGAATTCCTCCGTAGGGCTGATGGAGGAGCTGTAAAAACCATCCCATTTTGTCAGCGTCGTCTCCGCCTCACGGAACAGCGGGCTGAATGTCATGGTGCCGTCGGTCTCATCGAAGTCCCGGCTTGCGTCCATCCACTCGCCCCAGAGACCTGTGGCATCGTCATATTTGCTGTACTGCCAGCCTGCCGTTCTGTCCGCCGTTGCGTTTTCATCAAAACGGTAATCGACGCTGATGCGGAAGTCGTTTCCCGGATAAACATTAGAGTAGTACCCGTAAACAGAGATGCTCGGCGGCAGGGCGCCCGCGGCGGGCATTCCCTCGTTCGTCACGGTGAGCACGGCGCTGCTGGCGGAGGCATAGGCCGTTCCGTCATCATTTTTCAGCCAGACGTAAGCATAGGCGCCGTCTCCGGACAGATCATCTCTCACAAGGCCGCACTCGATGACCTGAACGCCCACGTAAACGGTGTGGTCGCCGTACGCCATGTCAAGCTCCTTTGAGCCGTTACTGTCATCGCCGTAGTATGCTTCCACGCCGTAGTTGCGCATGATGAGCGACAGGCTCGACTGAGAGTGCAGGCTGCCCATACGGTCAATGTATCCCTGCGGCTCGGAAGCCGGCAGACCATACACCGACGAAGCCGGATCGAACACCTTCGCGCTGTCCTCACTGACGTACCAGTAGTACAGGAAACGGCGGTTTGGGTCATTCTTTCCCGCGTGGTCGACGTCAAGCATTACTTTCGTGCCGTCGGAGGGAACGACCATGGAGGTCCCCGCCGTATTCAGTTCCATCGCGTGGATACCGTCGGAGGTATAGGGCTGTCCGTTGACGGAGGCGGTGATGTGAAGCTCCTCCGCTCTGCCGGTCTGTTCTTTCAGGCGAAGCATATTCGAGGTGCCTGCAACGCCCAGCGTGAGGCCGCCGAGGGTGCCGTCATCATATTCATATACCTCGGTATAAACGCGCGTGTCGCTCGAGGGATCACGCTCGTAGGTCAGGAAGAGATAGTTCTCGCCGTTCGTGAGATCCTTGTAGAATCCTCTGCCGGATTCCACGCACATCGGATCTTTATCCGCATCCGTGATCTCACGGAACTCGCTGCCGTTAAAGCTCCACACTCTGCGGCTCGACGGATCGAAGCCCATGGCTTCAAGCTCCTTCGGCGCAAAATCACCCAGATCGGAATCGTAGTAGTCCTTCCTGTATTCGGTATATCCGTGGAAGCCCGTATCCTCATAATTCCACGGGATCTCAACGTCCGCATTGAAATAATAGCGCGGAGATCCGCCTGCCGGGATATTGTCAGAGCCGGCCGCTTCAAGATAACCTTCCCCGCAATCCATCAAAAGGTCGATGCCGAACGGCAGCAGGTTTTCCGCCTCGGTGGTGAATCGGTAACCGGAACCCATATTGATGATCGCGCCGCTCAAAAGGCTCGCCGTGCCCGTCGTGTCGCCCGGAAGCGTGATGTAGCAGCAGTAGACCGTATCCACCTTCGGGTTTTCCAGACTGCTGGTCGTCGAAAGCACCAGATTCGGGGTGCCGTCGGCGAAGGTGAACCATCTGTACCGGGCGCCCGGGAATTCGTTTACTTCGAGGCGAGGCACATACCCATCCGTAACATAGCGTATATCACTCATGTCGTTTTTCACGGTGAAGATATACGGCGACGACTGCGTTTTCATGGAATACACGAGCGCATTGTCCGCGTCGTAGACATCGTCCCTGCATTCACAGTAGAAATGATACGTGTCGGGAGTATAGGCTCTGTAAAAGCGCTGCGAGACGCCCGACCCGGTCGTGTATTCCCCGATCAGGAAGTCGTCGATCAGATCCTCGGGCAGATAGAACAGGTTCAGCGAATAGCCGTTGTCCACATCGCCTTCCACGAAGTCATACCCCGTCTCTTCTCCGTATGCGTTTGTCAGGTCCTCGGTGATCGCCTCATAATCGTCCAGAATACCGTCCTGGTTCCCGTCGTAATAGAATTTATAGCTGGTAGAAAGCGTGAAGCCGTGGGGCGTCAGCTCGTTGTTAGCCTGTGACAGATCGTAGGAAGGATTGAAATCGATCCGTTTCGAGGTCATCCGGGCAGATTGCGCTGCCTCGTCGATCATATAAGCGTCGCGGTTCGAGTCGGTAAACTTTCTGTCAAGCTCGATCGCATAGATCTCCCCCGACGCACCGACATTCTGCACGCGCTGCGTAATGGCCTGACCCGGGATCACGCCGGTACTCGGAAGCGCCATATGCGGCGCTTTCGGGATGAAGGAGTCTCCGCTGCCGACAACTTCAAACTCCAGCCAGTCGGTCTCCGTGCGCGTGTATCTGCCGTACTGATCCCACATACCGATCACGGCATAATAGTAATACGTGTTCGGGACGCTCAACGGAAATGCTTCCGGATGCTCCTCGTACCGAAACGTATAGTCGTTCGGGGTGGATTTTGACATCCGTCGGATATCTTCGGGCAGGCTTTCCAGATAGCCGGGATCATCGCTATAGTGCGTCTCGTCCAGCTTCACGGTTCCGGAAGAGCCGCCGGTGCGCCAGAGCGTCACCTCATAGCGTACTGCGTCTGTGTCTCTGTAACCGGAAGGATCCTCACCGATGCCGAAGTTGAAGCTGATGCGCAGATCCGTGCCGTACATATCCTGATTCACAGGCACGGAAATGACGGAGCTCGTCCAGTCGTCAGGCGCATAACTCGGATTGTAACCGAACGACACGGGACGGTTCGTTTTTACAGCCGGCTGTACCGTGTCCGGCGCGTTGTAATCGATCGCAAAGTTGACGTACTCGACGATCATATTCGAATCGGTCGCCCGCGGATCCACGGTTATCACCTTGCAGCGGTAATAGTCGGTGTTTCCGACCTGTTTCGAATCCGGGACGAGATAGAGCTTGCCCTCCCACGCCTTTACAAAAGACATGAGGCTATTCGATTTTTTGTCGGTCACTTTTTCGTAGGTACCGTCCGATTTGCGCTTCTCCCACTGCATATACTGGATCGAAGTGGTGCTCTGCGGCTGAATATTGGGATCCAGGCAGACCAGACTCGCCTGATAATCGTCCTGCCCGATGAGTCTGTTGTAAGGGCTCGATTCGGAGACGATCTGACCGTAATGCAGTCCCTCCGCCTGCTCCGTGGACAGGAAATACTCGAAACGACCTTCTTCAATGTCTTTGATGACGTCGAGATCCGAATAATAGTTGTTGGGGACAAGTATCTTATTGACCGTATAGCGCTCGCTGCGGGAGCCGGAATAGTTCCACTGGCTCTTCACCACATGGATCGTGAACACCTCAGAGTACGTCCAGTCGCAGGTCGGCGCCGAGGAAAGACCGAACTCGTTCTGAACGGCGGTGGGGTTGACTCTGGCCCTGCAGCGGCAGAGGAAGTCCTTCCCGCCGGCGTAGCCCACAGAGGGCGTATAGCTCAGTCCCGTGGCTCCGGAAACAGCGTAATAATGGTTTCCGCCGTCGGTGCTGACCTCCCACTGATACTCCATTGCCCAGCCAAGGCCGTTCGGCTGATAGAAGCTGGCGGTGAGCGGCATGACGGTGCTGTCGCCGCTGTAATAATAGTCCTTTCCGTAGGCCGCGGAGAGCGCTGAATAGTTTGCCTTGTACTGCGCGACCGTCAGGCCGTCGGCTTTGGCATAGGTGTTGCCCACGCTGTAATCCAGCTGGTTCGCCGGCAGAGCGTTCACGAGATTTATGACGTTGGCGTCGTAATTCGTTGTCAGATAGGTCTTCCACTGTTCCAGAAGCTCCGCTGACGAGGACGTGGGCGCGATGAAGCGATAACTCATCGTGGGCAGCGGTCCGATGAAAAAGCCTGTTCTGCCGTCCTTGCTGTTCACCGGTCTGACATAATTCTGTGTGTGCGTCAGATTGCGTGTGAACGTGAAGTTGAACAGTGCCGTGTCCTTGCTCGAGTAATGGTTTCTGAGGTTGATGCTGTTGAAATTATCGAAGCTGAACGTATCCTTCGGGCCGAACCATACGTTTCCGTCCGCAAGGGTCATTGAGATGGCGTTGCTCCCGATCGTGCTGACGGTGGACGGAATGATATAGGTATAGTCGTGATCCGCCAGCGCCTGTTTGTATACAATATCAACCGTGGCCAGACCCATGCTTTGCAGACCTTCGGAGAAACAGACGTCATATCTGCCGCGAACGCTGCTCTGATCGAGCGTTTTGACGCTTCCCGGTATGGCAATACCGCCGCCCCATGTCCCCGGGTTTGTATACAAAGCATGGCCTCCGATCGTTTCAAGCGTTGCAGGCAGCTTCACGCTTGTCAGCGGCGCATCAGATAAGGCGCTGGTTGCGAGCTCCGTCAGACCCTCGGCAAAGCGCACCTCGCTGAGATGCGTCATCCGAATTGCCGCGCTTTTCATTACCGTATACGGTCTTGTGGTATAGGCGTCGTAGAGCAGGACGTCATGCTCATGGCCCGCATTGGCGTTTCCGCCTTTCGGATCCGTGTAGGCGAGCGTTTCCAGATTTTCTGCGATTATGATGCTTTTAAGGCTTACGCCTGCCGGGACCACAATCGTCCTGATATTGTCCAAATATTTGCCGCCATTCTGTGACAACGAAACGGTTTTGACCTCTGCGCCGCCGACATAAGCGGGAATGCGCAGGGTGTTTCCGGGATACTGCACCGGAAAGTTCATTGTCAGCGCTCCGGTAGACGTATTCAGACTGTACTCAATGTTGCCTTCCTTATATCGGAGCATCATATCGCCGGCGCCGACCTGCAAATAAGATACGGTGACGTCCGGATCGGGAAAGTTCGGCGCCGCGTGGACGTCGGGCTTGGGCATCAGCGTCAGGACCATGACAAAGGCCAGAACGGCTGCTGCGATCCTCTTAAACATATCGCTACCTCCTTGCATCTGCAGACAG
>JAZUKT010000272.1:0-5734 GCA_045643445.1 Eubacteriales bacterium | reverse complement strand
ATCCTTCCCGGCGAATGAATTGCAAGGATTTAATACCTATATCACCGCTTCACTCTCCGGCGGGGGTTTTCAGGGTCTCGGCGGCCCCTGAAAACCGCTGAAACGATTTCCTGAGGCTCTGAAACGCCTTTATTTCGGGGGGTGAATATTGTTCAACCCATCCCATCCATAAAAGTTTTCGCCCCTGACGCTTGCGTCAGGAGGGCCTCATTTCAAAAGGCCGCGTCCTCCCTCGTTACTCTTCGCTGTTCTCGGTGCTTTCGGAGGCTTCGGGCAGGATCTCAGTCAGCTTTTCGATCGGCATTTTCTGAGGCTTACGCGGGCGGCGGCGCGGGCGATCGGACTTTTCGCCGTCGTGCTTCGGAGCGGCACTGCGTTCAGCGGACTTGTCGCCGTCTTTTCTGCGTCTGCGCGGGCGATCCGGCTGCTTGTCGGGTCCTTCGTACGTGATGATGATCTTTCTGTCACGGTCTGCGCCGACGGAGTGCGTGCTGACGTTCTCGACGTTCTGCAGTTCGCTGTGGATAATCCGTCTTTCGTAGGCGTTCATCGGTTCGAGGAAGACGTTGCGCTTATACTTGACGGCGCGGGCTGCCATTCTTCTGGCGAGCGTGCGGAGCGTATCTTCGCGCTTCTGCCGGTAATTCTCAATATCCACGACGATCTTCACGTAATCGCCGTCCTGCGAGCGCGTCTTGCGGAGCGCCGACAGATTCACGAGATACTGGATCGCGTCCAGCGTCTCGCCGTGATGCCCGATCAGAATGCCCGTGTCGTCGCCGACGATGTTGATCTTCGGATACACCGTCGCCGTTTCGGTCACGTCGAATTCCTCGCCTTCGGGGCATTCGGCCGGAACCGCCTTCGCGCCGAGCTGCATATTTTCAAGCAGCTTGTTCGCAAACGCGAGCGCATAGTCCATTTCTTCCTGCGTGATGGCTTCGCGGCGGCGATCCTCCCGCACGGGCGCTTCCTTTGCCGGGAACAGCGTCGCTTCGGATTCGAGCGCTTCTTCGCCCTCTCTCACCATCCGGTCGAGCTTCGCGTAATCGTCGTCGCTCTCCGCCATGTCGTAACGCGGGCGTCTGTCGCCCCGTCTGTCATTCCGTCTGTCGTTCCGGCGGCCGCGATCGCTGCGTTCCTGCTTCGGCGCGGGGGCTGCCGTCGATTCGGACTTCTCCTGCGGCTTCGGCTGCTGCTTCTTGCCGCGGCGGATGTCGTTGTTCATGCGATTGCCGCCTGCCGTTTGCGCGGATGCGGAGCCGAACGTCTTGCCGTCGTCCTCCGCCACGAAATCCGTCAGCCCCATCGGAGACGATACCGTCACCGCGGATGCGTCCACCGCTTCGCCTGCGCCGTCAATGTGGCGGGTGCGTCTCGTGGACGGCTTCGCCTGATTGCCGAGCGAGGTCTTGTAGCTGCCGTCGCCGAATTTGCCGTTTCCGGCAGGCTTTGCTTCCTGCTCCTGCGGCTTTTCCTGATTCGGCTTCGGCTGATTCTGCTGCTGCTTCTGATTATTGTTCTGCTGATTCTGCGGCTTCTGCTGGTTCTGCTTGTCTCTGCCGCCGTTCTGCTTCTGATTGTTCTGCTGTTTCTGATTGTTGTTCTGCTTGTCCTGTCTCTTTTCGCCGTCGCCGCCGCGGTCCGTGAGCACCTTCATGCCCTTGATGTCCGCAACGAGAGAGCCGAGCTCGCTCTTGACGGAGATCGCGCGGGAGACGGTCACCTTGATTTCGGCTTCCTTCGCGCCGAGGCCGAGGAATCCCTTTTTCGGCATTTCGAGGATCTCGTAGGAGATCTCGTGATCGGCGTCCTCGTAGTCGCGCTTGGCAGCGGCAATCGCTTCCGCCACCGATTTCGCCTTCACGATATAGGTTTCTGTATCACTCATAATTTCGTTCGGTCCTTATTTGTCTTTCTTTTCTTTGTAGTTGGTTCTTTCGTCGTTCTTGATCGGCGCGGGCGCTTTGCCGCTGTCCGTCGTTTCGCCTGCCGGTGCTCCGTCGTCCTCGTCTTCCGCTTCGTCGAAGTCGTGGGCGTGGCGGGCTAAATATTCCTCGTCGTCGATGTGATGGAGGCTTCTGACAGGCTTTTTGTTCGCCCGGTCAGCTTTTTCCTCGCGCTTTCTCTGCTTGCCCGAGAGGTTCGCCTGCCGTTCGGCTTCCTTGAAATCCTCTTCGGAAATTTCCGGGATCGGGTACAGCTTCGAGATCACGATCTTCACGAGCACCTGAATGATGTTGCGGAAGATCCAGTAAACGCCGATCGCGGCGGCAAGCTGGAATTCGAAATAGACGGAGATGAGCGGCATCGTCCAGGTCATGATCTTCATGGACGTGGAGTTCTGCTGATCCTTCGCCATCGGAGACTGGTACGTGTACTTCTGCATGATCTTCTGCGAGATGATCATGACGATGAAGGTGATGACCGGGATGAGCATCAGCCAGTTGAAGGGCTTGAAGCAGATCTCGGGGGTCTGGGAGAGGTCGAACGGCCCGATCTTGAATTCGGGGATGACGGCCTTCTCGAGAGACGGCGCGACGGGGAAGAATTCGGAAACGCGGTCGCGTATCGCGTTGATCATGTCGATCTGAGGATTGCGGAGACCGATCTCGACGCCCTTTTCGGTGAGGACGTTCTGGAGAGCGGTGATCTCCGCCGTCGGGACGTTGCAGAGGTAGCGCAGCGGGCGCATGACGACGTTATAGAGGCAGATGATGATCGGGAACTGGATGAGGAGCGTGCCGCAGCCGGAGGCCGGGTTGAAGTTCTCCTCCTTGTACATATCCATCAGCTCGTTCTGCATCTTCTGCTGCGTCGCCTGATCGTTGCGGCCGGCGTACTTCTTGCGGATGGCAGCCTCTTTCGGGGCGAGTCTGGCCTGCTTGATGGAGTTCTTCTGCTGCTTGATCGTCAGAGGAGAGAGGATCAGCTCGAAAACGAGGGTGAAGAGCAGAATGGCGAGCAGGTAGTTGTTCGTCAGCGAATAGGCGAACCGGAGCAGGTATCCCATGGGGATATAGAGGATGTCAAAGATACTTTCCATTTTTATCTCCGAAGATGGGGTTGCCCGGGAAAACCGGAGGACGGGATCATCGTGATCAGCCGCGCGGGTTTCGCCGGATGAGGTTTCTTATCGCCGCCGCTGCCCCTGCCCTTGTCGGGACGGGATCATCCCCGCCGCGGGAAAAGGGATTGCAGCGCACGAGGCGGATAAGCGTAAGGCCGGTGCCGATGAGGATGCCCCACTCACGGACGGCGAGAAGCGCGTACTCGGAGCAGGTCGGGCGGAACCGGCAGGTAGGTGCGGACTTGAGGCCGGAAAAGACCTTCCGATACAGCCGCACGGGTGCGAGCCAGCACCATTCCAACGCGTGATGGACGGCGGAGACGGCGCGGGCGCACAGGGAAAAGAACCGCTTCATGGCGTGACGACCGGGGCAGGTCCGGCAGGCGACTTTTCTTCGAGCATCCCGAGGGAGCCGAGACAGTACGTCAGATCAGCCGTGACCTCCGCCGTTTTGCAGACCGTGGCAGCGGTACGGGGCACGAGGACGATCAGATAGCCGCGTTTGACGCCGCAGGATTTGTCTATCTGGCGATAGGCTTCTCTGATGACACGTTTGGCCCGGTTACGCGCTACGGCGCCTCCGATTTTCTTTGAGGCTGAAATGCCGATGCGGTTCAGGGTGATTTTCTGGGGATTCCGTTTGCGCAGGAGGGAAGCTGCCTTATCGCGCAGTACGTAGACGGCGACGGTGCGGGCGGACTTTCTGGCTCCGGCGCGGTATGCCTTTTTGTAAAGGTGGTTTTCGGTGATGGCGGTAAATTTCATGATTGTGATCCGTTTCGGATTTCCGAAAAGAAAAGTATAACCTCCGGGCCTTAACGAACGCGGAGGTTAGAACCTTCATGATTGGAGAGTACGGGCTCAGTGAGTCAGTCTGATGCGGCCCTTCGCGCGTCTTCTCTTCAGAACCTTTCTGCCGTCAGCGGTAGCCATTCTCTTTCTGAAGCCGTGAACCTTGCTTCTCTGTCTCTTTTTGGGCTGATATGTTCTAAGCATTATCACACCTCCTTAATCCTGAAAAATTGCCTGAATCGGCGTACGCAATCAACTTGCGCAGATAGACATCAGTAATTATAATACAGCGGTTTCCCGTTTGTCAAGGCTTTTTCCGAAAAAAGCGGGAAAATTTCGGGGTTTTTATAAGGAATTTGGTAGGAAAGCCTTGCGAGGCTTTCCTGATTTTGTTTTTTCTGTCCTCCGCGGACAGCGCACAAGAGGCCTTTCCGGCGAGTCCTGTTGTGCCCCGCCTGCGGAAGGCAAAAAATAAAATTCAGAGAAGTCCGCAGACTTCTCTACAAAAATCCCCGAACAGAAAAAAGAAAAGCCAAACCACACCCCGCCGCCGCCTGTTTTTTGTCCGTTCGGACACACCTCGCGGCGGCATTTTTCACCCCTCCATCCCTTGACAAATCCGGGGATTTATGCTATAATCAAGGAGCAGTATTATATATAAATGTAATTTTTCATTCAATCCGGGAGGATTTCATGGATTTCTCCGCTGATTCGTCGCTGTTTTCCATCTGGGAACTCGTCGAGCCCGTCATGCACGAAAAATTTCCCGCGTCGGAAAGTACATATAACCTCTGGTTCGGCCGGATGAACATCGCCCGCGCCGACGAGGAAAGCGTCGTTTTCGTCGTCGAAAATGAGTTTAAACGCAAAACCATCGACCAAAAATATAAAGATTTTCTGACCGACTGCCTCGAAGAGGTGCTCGGTTTCCGCCCGGACGTGTCGATCAACGTCGACGAATCGCTCGCGCCCGTCGTGCCCGATGACGGCAGTATGACGCCGCTCAAGATCGTCAAGCAGCATCAGGCCGAGCGCGCCGCCGCCGAAAAAGAGGCCGCCGAAAAAGAGGCCGCCGAAAAAGCCGCAGCCGCCCGCCGTGCCGCACATGATCCGTCCGCGCCGCGCGAAAGAAACGCGGATCCCGCACAGGCCGAACGGGAAAAGCTGATCGGCCAGTACGAACGCGCCTACGACGAGCCGCTCGACAGCGTGAAATACGCCGCTTCTCCGGCTATGGCGGACGCGGAGTCCGACGGATTCGCCGCAGAGCCGACCGACCGCCGCCTGACCTACAACGCGGATTACACCTTTGAAAATTTTGTCGTCGGCAGCTCGAACAGCCTCGCCTATGCCTGCGCGAAAAGCGTCGCCGATCACGTGGGCGTGCGGAACAATCCGCTGTTCATCTGGGGGCCGACCGGCCTCGGCAAGACGCATCTGATGTACGCGATCGCCAACCGCGCTCTGAAACGCGACCCGAAAATGAAGGTCATCTACGTCAAGGGCGAAGAATTCATGAATCAGCTGATCGAGGCGATCCAGCAGAATCGGAATCACCAGTTCCGGCAGAAGTACCGCAGCGCGGATATGCTGCTGAACGACGATATTCAGTTTATCGCGGGCAAGGAATCGACGCAGATGGAGTTTTTCCACACGTTCGAGGCTTTGTACGAGGATCACAAGCAGATCATCCTGACGTCCGACCGGCCGCCGAAGGATCTGCCGCTGCTTGAGGATCGGATCCGCAGCCGCTTTGAGGCGGGACTGCTCGTGGATATTCAGCCGCCGGATTACGAATTGCGGCTTGCGATCCTGCAGGCGAAGATCAAGCAGAATCAGATCGAGCTGCCGACGGAGGTGATCCGCTTCCTC
>JAZUKT010000271.1:0-5661 GCA_045643445.1 Eubacteriales bacterium | reverse complement strand
CGTTTCGTTGGGGGATCTCGACACGGCGCGGTCGTATTTGCTTGAATACGGCAGCCTCGGGCGACTTGAGAAACTGGCGTCCGGCCTCTATCATGCGTATCTTGCAGATGAGAATTACGCACGTGCCGCGGAGCTGTCCGGGGCATACGATTACGACTTCTTCACGAATACCGCCGTGGAAGCGGAGGATACGCGCGTCAGACAGATGCTGAAATCCGTGTATGCCGGGCTGACCGACGAGCAGAAACGGGCGTACCATGCGGAGACGTTCGGCGCGTCCAATACGCTGACCGTTGTCAAGGACGGTACGGTCACGATCTCCGTGCACGGTGAGACGAAGACGATCCAGAACGTCGTGTCCGCGGCGTCGGGCGATTTCTTCACCGTTCTGCTGCATAAAGACGGAACGGCGGAGCTGTTCTCCCGCCTGACGACGGCGCCGAACGAACTGTACACGCCCGCCAAGGATGAAACGCAGACGATGGTTCTGCCGGGCGGCGGGATCGTTGCCGTAGCGGCCGGGGAAAAGCACCTCGTCTGTCTGATGGCGGACGGTACGGTGCAGGCGACCGGCTCGAATGCCTACGGTCAGTGTGATACCGCGGGCTGGACGGATATCGTCGCCGTCGCGGCCGGAAATCGGTTTACCGTCGGCCTGAAATCGGACGGCACGGTCGTGTCCTGCGGCTCGAATGCCTGCGGTCAGTGCGAGCTGTCCGGCTACCGCAACGTCGTGGACGTCCGCGCCTGCTGGCAGAGTACCGTTCTTCTGTTCCGCAGCGGAGAAGTGAAGGTCGTCGGCGAGCACAGCATGGGATTGGCGGATGCCGATAAATGGACGAACGTCAGACGGATCCGCGCAGGCGGTACGACGGTCATGGCCGAAAAGACGGACGGATCGCTGCTTGTGTGCGGTTCTGCGGCCGTTGATCAGACCGTTTTAACGGATGCCGTAGATTTTGCGGTCGGCGATTCCTGGGTCGTCCTGCATAAATCGAGCGGTGAGACCGTCACGACCGGCGACACGAAGCCTCAAACCTGAAATTAACGGCTCTCACAGGCCGAAAGGAATAAAAACATATGGAAGAACAAGTTGAAGGAACGATGCAGGAGCCGGAATCGACCGCTGCCGTTCCCGAAACCGAAAACGTGATCCCGGACGAGGCGCCCGATGAAGCGGAGCCGACGGACGGGACAGAGCAGGAGGAAGAACCGGCGGAGACCGAGCCTGCTGACGAGCCGAAGAAGCATAAAAAGAATGGCATTTGGCGCGTCTGTGCCTGGATCCTTGCCGTGCTTCTTCTGCTGGCCGGTCTGTTCTTCGGTGCGCTCTTCTATCTGACGCGGAATATCACGGTCAACCTTGATGAGACACCGCATTTCTTCGCGCTCGATAATCCGCTGCTCTCGAGGATCACCACGTGTGCGCTCGATCCGGCGGATATAGATACGTCCGAGCCCGGCGTGACAGCCGTTCCGCTGACGATCGCCGGATTCTTCACCCGTACGGTCTCCGTTGAGGCAAAGGATCTTGCGGGACCCGTGCTGACCGTGCGCAGCGTGACGGCGATGGACGGTGCGGAACTCGTGCCGGAGGATTTCATTCTCGCGTGCGAGGATCGCTCCCCGGTCGAATATCAGCCGCTCCATATCGGGCCGCAGAACGAATCCGGCACGTCGGTCGTCCGTGTGGCGGCGGTCGATGCGAACGGCAACCGAACCGAAACCGGAGCGGAACTGACGACGCTTCCTGCGGACGACGTTCCGGCCGTGGAATTGAACGGCCCGAAAAAGGAAGCCGTTGCCGCGCTCAGGGAAGCCTATCCGATGTGCGAGACGTTCAGCTACGGGCAGATCGATATGCGGGAGGCGGGACGGTATACCGTCACCGGCACGTCGGGCGAGACACGGTACCGCGTCTTTCTGGACGTGACCGATACGACACCGCCGACCGGGATTTCCGTTGACCTGAACGTCCGTGTCGGCGATGACCTGAACCCGGAGGAATTCGTCAGAAACGTGTCCGACGCGTCGGATGTGACGGTCTCCTTCGCCGAAGAGCCGGATATGAACACGGCGGGCGAACAGACCGTGGAGATCCTGCTGACGGACGCTGCCGGGAATCAAACGAGCCTCACGTCCTCGCTCCGCGTATGGCTGCTGCCGGAGATCCTTGCCTGCGAATACGGCACGGAATCGGATTGGCTGACGAAACAGCTGAAACTGTACGCCTCGGTCAGCGGATTCGGGGCGTCGCCGCTTGAGCCGGAGGAAGTTGTGGACTGCGCCGAACTGCGGCCGGGAAGTTATCCGCTGACGCTGGTGGGAGACGGCGAACCGATGCCGTTCGTGCTGATCGTCGAAGGCGGCGACTCCTATCCGGAAGGGAAAGCGGTCTCGCACGATCTGATCCGCGGCGCGACGCTGACGGCTGACGATTTTGTCATACATAAGGATGACGATGACATGGTCACGTGCGCCTTTGACGGCGAACCGGATTTTACGGCGGGCGAAGTGCAGCGCGTGTCGGTGATCCTCAGCGACCTCGTCGGGAACAGCCGCACGCTGACGGGCCGACTCATGGTCTGGGATATTCCGACGTCGATCCGGGTACCATACGGTACGTCGAACAATAAACTGATTACGGAACTTTTCGGAAACCTCGACGGGGACTATACGCCGCGTCTGCCGGACGGATTCGACTGTGCTTATCTGACGCCGGGCGAGCATGACGTCGCGTTCATGGGATTCTACGAAACCATAACCGTTCACATAGACGTGACGGATGACGTGCCGCCGGCCGTGACCATTCAGCCGGTGACGATCTGCGCCGGACAGACGGTAATGCCGGGCGACTTCATCGTTTCCGCGGCAGACGCGAGCCCGTTTGAAACGGTGTTTGCCGACGAGCCGGATACCGTGTCGGTCCATACGGAAACGGTGCGGCTCATCACGACGGATGCGTTCGGCAATTCGACCGAATCGACGTCGGCGCTGACGGTGATCGAAGATACGATCCCGCCGCAGATCGGAGGCGTCTCCACCATCTACGCGACGGCGGGCGACACGATCTCGTACCGCTCGAACGTCTGGGCGGTCGATAACGTGGACGGAA
Organism: Eubacteriales bacterium; assembly: GCA_045643445.1. GTDB lineage: Bacteria > Bacillota > Clostridia > Oscillospirales > CAG-272 > UMGS1696. The sequence goes on along the minus strand of JAZUKT010000271.1, from coordinate 2,546 downwards.
CGATCGCGGTGAGCGTCGATGCCTCGCAGGTGGACGGCAAAACGGCCGGTACCTACGCGGTCGAATATTCGGCTGAGGACAGCGCCGGAAACCGTGCCTCCGTCTGGGCAGACGTTATCGTCCAGCCGACGGATGAAGAACGGGTGGCAGAACTGGCGGACGCGGTGCTTGCGTCCATTCTGACTGACGGAATGACGGATTACGAAAAAGCCTACGCGGTCTATTCGTGGTGCCGGAGCAATATTTCCTATTCGTCAGCGACCGCCTATCTGATGGAACAGTTTACGAAGGCCGCCTATACGGGGCTGACAGGGTACTACGGCAACTGCTACGTCTATTACGCCGTTACCTCAACGCTCCTGACACGCTGCGGCATTGAGAACATGAAGATCCAGCGGAGCGGGGAAAACGTCTCGCCGCACTACTGGAACCTCGTGAACATCGACGGAAACTGGTATCATATGGATGCCTGCCCGCATTATGCGGCTTATCCGCTTGATTCGTTCCTGCTGACCGACCGGCAAGTCGCCGATTATTCTCTCTACGGCGCCGTCGGTTACTATAATTTTGATAACAGCCTGTATCCCGCAACACCGTGACGGGACGATATAAGGAGGAGATCATCATGAACAAGTTTGTTACAGTCATTCTGCTGGCGGCACTGATCCTGACTGGCTGCGCAGCCGGGGAAACCAAGACGAATCAGCCTGCCGTCGGTACGGAAGCCGATACGGAAACCGGGATCGAAACCGAAACGGAAGCCGCCGCCGAACAGAACACGAATGCGGATACGGCGAAGGCCGCTTTTGCCTGCACGCTCGATAACGGTGTGACCGTGACGCTCGGTGCCGTGACAGCGGACGTTCTCGATTCGCTCGGCACGATCACGGAGCAGTCGGAAGCCCCGAGCTGCATCTACGACGGCACGGACAAACTCTATACGCTCGACGGCGCTTATACGATCACGTCGGCCATCGGTGCGGACGGGATCGAACGGATCACGCAGATCAGCTTCCTCTCCGACGCCGTGGCGCTTGTGATGCCGGGCGGTACCGTTATGATCGGCTCGGCGGAAGAAACAGTCAAATCAGCGTTCGGTACGCCTGCGGAAGACGCATTCGGCGTGCAGAAATATGAACTGAATGGTGCTGCGGCTGAGGCCACGGTGATCCTCACGGACGGCGTTGTCACGTCGCTTTCGCTTGCATGGACGGAATAACAGGAGAATACGATGGATAAAAGAACGATCGTTGTAAAAGGCGTCGGAACGGCCACGGCGAAGCCTGATTTTGTGGAGCTTTCGCTGACGCTGTTTACCGACGATAAAGAATACGGCGCGGCTATGGCAAAAGCCTCCGATGAGATCGCGGAGCTGAAATCGGCCGTTGCCGGATGCGGCTTTGAGGAAAGCGCGCTGAAAACGCTCGATTTCAACGTCGATACGCTCTACGACAGCGTGCGGGATGAACGCGGAGATTATCGTCAGGTGTTCGCGGGTTACCGCTGCGTGCACCGGCTGAAGCTCTCGTTCGATTTTGTTCCGCAGCGTCTCTCGGACGTTCTGACCGCGGTCGGCTCCTGCCGGGTGAATCCGGAACTGTCGATCCGTTTTACGGTCAAGGATATGTCCGCGGTGAGCGAAAAGCTGATCGAATCGGCGGCGGAGAACGCGCGTGCTAAAGCAGAGGTGCTCTGCCGTGCGTCCGGCGTCAGACTCGGCGAACTGCTCAGCATCAGCTACGACTGGACGGACGTTGCGTTCTATTCGCAGTCCGAGATCCGGAATAACCGGATCGAGCCGCTCATGGCCAAAGCCGCTTTTGAAGATTCGTTCGAGCCGGATGACGTCCGGGCGAGCGATACGGCGACCTTCGTGTGGTCGATCGAATAAAGAAAAAGACCGGGACACCCGTCAGTCGGATGCCCCGGATTTTTTTGTTTGTGCCTATCAATCTGCCAGAAGAACTTCCGCGTTCGTGCCGTAGAAAACGTCGTCCCGGCCGCCGAGATACGCGCAGAGTTCCTCAAAGCGCTCCCACGATATGTAGCCGGCGTCCATTTCGTAGCTGTGTCCCCAGATGTAGAGATGCTGCGGCACGTCCGCCTTCATGCCGATAAACCGCTCGGCAGTATCGAACAGATCGGCGTTGATGTAGTAGGCGTTCGGCTTGAAGCGGAAGAGATCGTCCTGCCGATCAAACGTGTCGGCATCAACGGTCGTGCGGGCGTAGCGGACGCCGGTGTTCGAGCGGATGAGATCGGCAACGCGGTCGTTGTAGTTGACGCCGCCGCCGGGGTAGGCAAATCCGACCACCTCGTATCCGGCGATCTCGGAGAGCGCGAGACGGTCTTCTTCCACCTCGCGGATCACGTCCTCATCGGGGAGCTTCGTGAGCAGCGGATGTCCTACCGTGTGAGCGGCAATTTCGTGCCCGGCGTAAATGTGCGGAATATCTGCGGCGCGATTTTTGTAATGCTCGACTTCGACGTTGTTGCGTATGAGCTTGTCGTGCCGGCCGAGCAAACCGGAGTTGAGATTGAACGTG
>JAZUKT010000270.1:0-3799 GCA_045643445.1 Eubacteriales bacterium | reverse complement strand
AAGCCTGCGGGCTTTCCCATATTAATTTTTGTCCTCCGCGGACGGCGCACAAGAGGTACTCGCGCGGTACCTCTTGTGAATCACCCGCGCCAAAGAGGAACCGTCGTAAACGACATGGTTCCCCTTTGGAATCCCTTCCTGGCGGCTGCCGCCGGAAATGAGGACAAGCGGACAGATCGGGGGTCTGGGGCGAAAGCGTTCGTTAGTGAAGCGATTGCAGAGCGCTTCTTTTCATAACGGCAGAGCCGAAAGCGTTAGGTATTCGGTACGATCCGTGGGAGAACGCCATGGCTCGGCTGAAAGTACGCCGTGCCTGCCCGCGGGGGCTCCCCGCTCGGCCAACTTCAGTCGATGGCGCAAACAATCCCACGACCGTGGAGAAAGCCATTACCGAGAGCGTCAGGTATACTGTTTCACGTGAAACAGTCGCAGGGAAGTGCACAGAAAAATGTTTCACGTGAAACATACGGAAGCTCTGCCGTAAATTTACCGCTTTTCCACCCGGCGGATGAATTGCATAAATTTTATACCTATATCACCGCTTTTCTCTCCGGCGGGGGTTTTCAGGGTCTCGGCGGTCCCTGAAAACCACGGAAACGCTCTTCTGAGGCTCTGAAACGCCTATATTTCGGACGTTTAACCTTGTCAACCCAACCCATCCATAAAAGTTTTCGCCAGGCCTTTTTCAAAAGGCCGCGTTCTCCTTGCGTTTCTCCCCACGTTCTCCCGTTGACATTTTCGCATTCGCGCGTTATAATAGAGGTACAAATCCGAAAGGAGAGCGCCATGTCCAAGCCGTACGTACTTGCATTTGCGAATCAGAAAGGCGGCGTCGGGAAAACGACGTCGTGTGTAAATATCGCCGCGGCGGCCGCTGCAAGAGGCAAAAATACGCTGCTCATCGACGCGGATCCGCAGGGAAACGCCACGAGCGGCCTCGGTGTATCGAAAAAATCCATCCGCCATACCACGTCGGACGTGCTGCTGGACGGGCTCGATCCCGCCGAATGCGTCGTTCATACCGCGTTTGACGGACTCGACATCGTTCCCGCCACCATCGAGCTGGCCGGAGCGGAGTTCTCCCTCATCGACGTCGAGCACCGCGAACGCCGGCTGGCCGAATTTGCCGCCAAATGCGCCGATTACGACCTCGTCGTCATCGACTGCCCGCCGTCTCTGTCGCTGCTCACCATCAACGCCCTCACCGCATCCGACGGCGTCGTCATCCCGATGCAGTGCGAATATTTCGCCCTCGAGGGCCTCACGCAGCTCATGATCACCATCCGCAAGGTGAAGGAACTCTATAATCCGAACCTCTGCGTCCTCGGCATCCTCATCACCATGTATAACGGGCGGCTGAATCTCTCCACGGCGGTGCTCGGCGAGCTCAAAAAATATTACAGCGATAAGCTCCTCAAAACTGTCATCCCGCGCTCCGTGAAGCTCTCGGAAGCGCCGAGCTACGGCGAACCGATCAACCATTACGACAAATGCTCAAAAGCGGCCGATGCGTACCGTGACGCGGCAGACGAACTGCTCCGGCGGATCGGCATCCTGTAAGGAGAAGACATCATGAAGAAAAACGGACTGAAACGAGGCCTCGACGAGCTGTTTCTCGATAATTCTCTGCCGGAGGACGCGGAAAACACGCCGTCCGCCAAACTGCCGATCCACGTGATCGACATCCGCCCGGATCAGCCGCGCAAATCGTTCGATCAGGCGGCGCTGGCGGAACTGGCCGATTCCATCGCGCAAAACGGCGTCCTGCAGCCGATTCTGGTGCGTCCGGTCGGCGATCGGTACGAGATCATCGCCGGTGAACGCCGGTTCCGCGCGTCCAAAATGGCGGGACTCAGCGAAATCCCGGCCGTGACCGTGACGGCGACGGATGAAGAGGCCGCGCGGTATGCGCTCATCGAAAATATCCAGCGCAGCGACCTCAATCCCTACGAAGAGGCGGCGGCGTACCGTCAGCTGAAGGAAGAATACGGCCTCACGCAGGAAGCGGTGGCCTTGAGCGTCGGCAAATCCCGTGCGGCGGTGGCGAACGCGCTGCGTCTGCTCGATCTGCCGGACGCCGTAGCGGCGTATCTGAAGGACGGCACGCTGTCGGCGGGACACGCGCGGACGCTGCTCGGCCTGAAGGATCCCGACCGGATCGAGCCGGTGGCGAATGTGGCGATCCGGCGTCAGCTCACGGTGCGGCAGCTCGAAGCGCTCGTGAAGAACGAGAACCGCAGACCGCGCGAAAAGGCTGAAACAGAGCCGAAGGTGGATTACGCGGCGGCGCTCGAGAACCGGGTGCGGAGCGAGACCGGGCGACAGTGCCGGATCGTGCACACGGCGAAGAAAAAGATGCTGGAAATCGAATACAGGGATAACGACGATCTGTCCGAGCTGCTGACGAAGCTGTTCGGGGCGGATATTCTCGAATAAAGGGGCACATTATGCCGAAAACGTACTACAATTTTGAACATCTCGGCCTGACGCTCACGGGTACCGGCTGGATGGTCGCGGTGGCGGCGATCGCGGTCGGCATCATCGTGGCAGTGGCGGCGGCGCTCGTGATCCGCGTCTGGCATTATCGGATCGTGAAGGCGTTCGTCGATCACGGCGCGGACGATATTCCGACGGCGAAAACGCTCGGCGAAGTGGGACTCGGGAACAGGTGGCTGATCCGGCGGATGACGAGGCCGGGGACGCCGCTCGGGAAGACGCTCGCCTGCGCGAACGAGGAAGAACTGCCAAAAAAAGGAAAAGAGCGGTTCGCGGCGGCGCGGCTGTATCTCCCGGCGGAGAAAAAAGACGCGGCGGAACTGCGGTTCACGAAGGAAAAGCACCCGATCGCTACGTTTGTCATCACGCTGGTGCTGGTGGCGGCTGCGGCGGTGTTCGTGATCAAGTTTATCCCGGAGATACTCGGCGCGGTGGATCGGTTTCTCGCGTCCGTGGAGCCGGAAAGCAAATTTCTGTAAGAGAGAGGAGTCATAACGATGGCACAGAAAAGAAAGAAAAGCATGAGTCTCGGGCGGCTGATCGTGACGGCGGTGATCGTTGCGGTGCTGATCCTGATCGCGGCGGCGGTGCTGATCGTGAAGGTGTGGAACGTGCGGTATATCAACGTGCGCGTCACCGACGACCTCAACGTGAAATTCTTCGGGCAGGTGGATGACGAGGGGAATCCGTACCGCGGGAAGATCCAGTACTCGAACGGGGTGCTGGCGGAAGTGAATCTTAATGAGAACGAAGTGGTGTACTCGAACGGCGACGTATATCACGGGAAGCTCGTGAATCTTCTGAAAGAGGGAGAAGGGGAGCTCTGCTGCGCGAACGGCGACGTATACACGGGCGAATTCCGCGCGGATCTGATGGACGGCGAGGGCGAATACGTCTACGCGACGGGCGACCGGTACAGCGGTGAGTTCTCGCAGGGGAAGAAATCCGGCGAAGGGCTGTACGTATTTGCGGACGGATCGTCGTACGAAGGCGCGTTCCGGGATGACCGCAAGAACGGCGCGGGGGTGTATCATTTTGCCTCGGGCGACGTGTACGAAGGCGATTACAGGGACGATCAGAAATGCGGACTCGGGACGTATACGTGGGCGAACGGCGACGTGTACGAGGGCGAGTATCAGGACGATATGCGCTCCGGCCTCGGGACTTATACGTGGGTCAACGGCGAACGCTATGAGGGCGAATTCTCCGCGAACGTCATGAACGGCAAGGGCACGTATTCCTGGCCGAGCGGCCGCGTCTTCACCGGTACCTTCGAGAACGGCGTCATCGTGCGCACGGCCAC
>JAZUKT010000269.1:0-2009 GCA_045643445.1 Eubacteriales bacterium | reverse complement strand
AAACCGAATAGCAGCAGAAAGGACTGCGGCAGACGGATCTGTCACAGCCCTTTTGTTTTTCAGTTTTTACGGTCGGCGAACGTCCACGACGAACCGCGCTCCGCCAGAGAACCGAACGTGAAGCCGCGGTCGATGAACGTCTCGATCACCCACGGCATCAGGTCGATCGTTTCCGGCGTGACCTCGTGCATGAGGACGATCAGCGGCGCGTCGTCTTTGCCCTTGTTCTCGGAGAGGGCGTCGTCAAGCGTTGTGAGGAAATTCTCCATTAGGTACTGATAGGTCGTTTTGTCCTTCGGCACCTGACTGAGCAGTCCGTCGTTCGTGACGATGTTCCAGTCGAAGACCGCGTACCCGTGCGCGTCGAGCACTGCCGTCATATCGGCGCGGTTATCATCCGTCAGATACTTGCCGACGGAGCCGCCGGGGAAGCGGAACAGCTTGCCGTGTTCGCCGAGCGGGATTCCGGCCTCGCGTACGGCGGATTCCCATGCGGTGATCTCCGCTTCCAGCGACGCGGCGGAGGCGTACAGATCGGCGTACACGTGCGTCATCGAGTGGCAGGCGAGCGTGTGTCCGCGCGTGACGATGGCTTTCGCGGAATCGGGATATTTTTTGATGGCCTCGCCGATCGTGAAGAACGTGCCCTTCACGCCGTATCGGTCGAGAATGTCGAGCAGGCGCACGGTATCGTTCTTCGTCGGCCCGTCGTCGAAGGTCAGATAGACGAGATTCGAACCGGTGCGGGCGGTCTCGGCCACCTTTTCGGCGCTGACGTACAGCGTAACCGGCACGTCGGGATTCACGTAATATCCGCTCTCATCGGAGAAACCGGCGTAGCGGATGGCGAAGACTTCTCCGGCGGCGGCTGTGCCCGGGCGTTCGACCCATTCTGCCGTCAGCCCGAAGCCGGAGAGGATCGCCTCCACGGCGGCGCGCTGATGGATGGCGAACAGCGGCAGGGCGAGATAGCCGGCCCGTTCTTCCTCCGAAGCCCCTGCGGCCGTCGGATAGTCCGAAAGCGGCATCCCGTCAACGGAAACGACGGAGGCGGGATCGTCGGCGCTGCTGCGGAATGACGGAAGCAGTTCCGTGTGCGTCTCGCAGGTGAGATGACGCGCGGAGCCCGGATCGGCTGCGGCCGGAGCGGCGGTGAGCGGATCGGACGGAGGCGCGTCTGCGGGATCGAGGCGGATCAGCTCGGCGATCGTTCCTTTCTCCGCCCAGAAGAGCGCCGCTTCCTCCCAGATTGCATCGGCCGAGCAGGCGCACAAGACGGGCAGGAGCAGCAAAACTAAAAGAATGCGGTATTTTTTCATGGATCAGATCGTATCTTTCGTCGTAGAATAATCAGGCGTCGATTCGTTCGGCGCGCACGCACTTTCCGATAGCCTCGTCGAGGTCGAACAGGACGCCGTTCAGGTGACAGTCGCCGGTCGCGGGCTCAAAGACGCAGGGCGTTCGGACGCGGAATTTGTGGAAGACGGATTCGGTTTTCACGCCGAGTATGCCGGCAGACGAGCCGCACATCCCGACGTCGGTGATGTAGCCGGTGCCGCCCGGGAGGATCCCGGCGTCAGCGGTCGGAACGTGGGTGTGCGTACCGAAAACGGCCGTGATGCGTCCGTCGAACCAGCGGGCGAAGCAGAGTTTTTCGGAGGTCGCCTCCGCGTGCAGATCGCAGACGGCCAGCCGGTATTTTCCTTTTTCCTTTTCGAGGATCCGTTCGGCAGCGTCGATCGGCGGCGTCAGCGGATCCATGAATACGGTGCCGAGCAGATTCATGACGAGCACGGGCACGCCGCCGACGTCCGCGATCACGTAGCCGAGACCGGGCGCTTCCGCCGGATAGTTGGCCGGACGGATCAGCCACGGCTCGTCATCGAGCATCGTGTAGATCTCGCGTTTTTTCCACGTGTGGTTGCCGCCGGTGATGAGATGCGCTCCGCAGTCATAGAGATGGTTCGCGGCGTCACGGGAGAGACCGTTGCCCTCGGCGGCGTTTTCTC
>JAZUKT010000268.1:0-12805 GCA_045643445.1 Eubacteriales bacterium | reverse complement strand
CTCGCCGGAAAGGCCTCTTGTGCGCTGTCCGCGGAGGACAGAAAATAAAATCAGAGAAGCCCGCAGGCTTCTCTACCAAAATCCCCGAACAAAAAGAGAGAAGCGCCGCCCCGCACGGCCTCTTGTGCGCCGCCCGAGAAGGGCAAAAAATAAAATCAGAGAAGCCCGCAGGCTTCTCTACAAAATTCCCAAACAAAAAAGAAGAACCAAAAGGGGATCTGCCACACACCGCAGAGCCCCTTTTGAGAATAAAGGAGACCCCCGCCTATGTCTTCCATCTTTCCGACCGTCGCCGCTGTCTCGACCCCGCGCGGGAAAGGCGGAATCGCCGTCATCCGCATCTCTGGGGACGACGCCATCCCTACCGCCGCAAAAATGTTCCGCCCGCATTTCGGCACATCCTACGGCGGTGATCTTGCAAACGCCCCCGCACGGGTCGCGCAGTATGGCCGCATCCTCGATTCCGACGGCCGGCCGCTCGACGAAGGGATCGCCACCGTCTATCGCGCGCCGCATTCCTTCACCGGTGAAAATATGGTAGAGATTTCCTGCCACGGAGGTCTCGCCGTCACCGAAGCGACACTGCTTTCCGCCCTCGCGCACGGTGCAGAGATGGCCGGTCCGGGCGACTTCACCCGCCGCGCCTTCCTGAACGGCAAGCTTTCCCTCACCGAGGCCGAAGCCGTCGGCAAACTCATCGACGCCGATACCCGCGAACGCATGGCGCTCTCTGCTTCCGCCGTCCGCGGCGCCGTTTCAAAGGAGCTCGAGCGGATTTCCGCCGACCTGCTCACGCCGATGACGGCTCTGTACGCCGCGATCGACTATCCCGAAGAGGATGTGGGCGACGAAGGCGAAAAAACGATCGGAGCCGCCATCGGCCGCGCCCGGGATGACGTGAAGCGCCTGCTCGACACCTATTCGGTCGGCAAAGCGGTCACGGACGGCGTGAAAACCGTCCTCTGCGGCCGCCCGAACGTCGGAAAAAGCTCCGTTTTCAACCGCATGACGGGCGAGGACAGCGCCATTGTGACCGAGCTCGCCGGAACGACCCGCGACGTGCTCCGGGAGACCGTTTCGTTCGGCGGCGTGACGCTCCGGCTGTCCGATACCGCCGGGATCCGCGAGGCGGACGACGCGGTCGAGAAGATCGGCGTGGATCGGGCGGAACGGGAACTGGGCGGAGCGGAACTGATTCTTGCGATTTTCGACGGCAGCGAGCCGCTCACCGACGAGGATCGCCGCCTGATCGCGCTGCTTGAACGGCAGTCCGCGCCCGTGCTCTCGATCCTCAACAAAAGCGACCGCGGCTGTGCTCTCACGGAAGCGGAGATCGGCGAAATTGACGCAGTTTCGGCTGCGCGGATCGCGTTTTCCGCCGACCGGGACGACGTGAAGCCGCTCTCGGATGCGGTTGCCGCCCTCTACGGAAGCGATCGCGTGGATCTCGCCGCCGACGCCGTGATCTGGGACGTGCGGCAGAAGGATCTGCTTACCCGCAGTTACCGCGCGCTGGACGACGCCGCAAACGCGCTCGGCGCAGGCGATCCCATCGACGCAGTCTGCACGCTCGCCGAAGAGGCGATGGCTGCCCTGAACGAAACGGACGGCCGCGGCGTAGACGAAACGATCGTCAGCGAGATATTCAAGCGCTTCTGCGTGGGGAAATAAGGGAGTACGAGGGGAGGACGCGAGGGAAACGCGGCCTTTTGAAAAAGGCCTGGCGAAAACTTTACTGGATGGGTTGGATTGAACAATATTCAACTCACGAAACAAAGGCGTTTCAGAGCCTCAGAAGGTTTGGAGAAGGCGGCTAGGGACCACCGAGACCCTATCCGCCCCCGCCATAGGGCGAAGCGTGGATATAGGTAGTAAATCGTAACAATTCATCACCAATCAAGAACACTTACACAATGTAGGTGTTCTTTTGATTTTGCCAACAGAATACCCGCCGCTCTCGGCTTTGCCGTTATGAAAACTCCGCTCTGCACTTGCTTTACTAACGAACGATTTCGCCTCAGACCCCCGACCTATCCACTTGTCCTCATTTCCGGCGGCAGCCGCCAGGAAGGGGGGGTTTCAAGGGGGAAACCATGTCATGTCAATGACGGTTTCCACCTTGAACGGTGGGTGTTGGTAAGAGTCCTCGCCGCGGAGGACTCTTACGAAAAATTAAAACGGAAAGCCTCGCAAGGCTTTCCTACAACATTCCCCCAAAAATCCCCCAGCCCGTGCCCCATAGGAAAATAACGGAGGAATCGGGCAATTTTTTCTTCCGATTTGTGCAAAACACCGTTGCACAGGAAGCCCGCTTGTGCTATAATAACATCAATAAAAAATTCATACCCGGGAGGGTGTCATAATGGAACCGAACGTTCGCCCCGAAACCATGGAACGCATCACAAACCGCGCGCTCGCCGACGCATTTGTCGAAGAACAGATCGCCGCGCTCCGCAAACAGATCGGTGATAAGAAAGTCCTGCTCGCGCTTTCCGGCGGCGTCGATTCGTCCGTCGTGGCCGCGCTGCTCATCAAGGCTGTCGGACAGCAGCTCGTCTGCGTCCACGTCAATCATGGCCTCATGCGCAAAGGCGAGTCCGAACAGGTCATCGAAGTTTTTCAGAATCAGCTCGGCGCAAACCTCATCTACATTGACGCGACCGACCGCTTCCTCGATAAGCTCGCCGGCGTCGCCGAACCCGAACAGAAGCGTAAGATCATCGGCGGCGAATTCATCACCGTCTTCGCGGAAGAAGCCAAGAAGCTCGAGGGCGTTTCGTTCCTCGCACAGGGCACGATCTACCCGGATATTCTCGAATCCAAGGGCGTAAAGGCGCATCACAACGTCGGCGGCCTGCCGGATGATATCGCGGATCGCTTCGAGCTCGTCGAGCCCGTGAAGCTCCTCTTCAAGGATGAAGTGCGGCAGGTCGGCCTCGCGCTCGGTCTGCCGGATAATATGGTGTTCCGTCAGCCGTTCCCGGGTCCCGGACTCGGCGTGCGCTGCCTCGGCGCGATCACGAGAGACCGTCTTGCGGCACTCCGTGAAGCAGATGCGATCGTAAGAGAGGAATTTGCGAAAGCGGGACTTGAAGGCAAGGTGTGGCAGTATTTCGCCGTCGTGCCGGACTTCCGTTCCACGGGCGTGGAAAACGGCAAGCGCCGCTACGACTGGCCGGTGATCCTCCGCGCGGTGAATACGGTGGACGCGATGTCCGCAACGGTGCCGGAACTCGACTGGGCGGTGCTGAAGACGATCACGAACCGCATCCTCGCAGAAGTGCCCGGCGTCTGCCGCGTCCTCTACGATATGTCCCCGAAGCCCGTGGCGACGATCGAGTGGGAATGATAGCATAAGGCTTTCAAGTGCCCGAAAACCCTTGGAAACAAAGGCTTTCGGGCATTTTTCTTTTTGTGGCGTACCAAAATCGTACCACTTTTGATAATTGCGCTTTTTTGTGTTGACTGAACAATACGATAAACCGGTTCAAACACGTCGGCAAATGTGTGACGATTTCAAAAATCAGCCTGAGCTCGTATCGAGAAGAGATTTGAAATAACATAAAAGGTAAAAGTTTGTTGACATAAGGGTTAAGGTTGGGGAAAATCGCACGAATAGTAGTATGAAGGAGTCTTCGGACTCCTTTTTTTATGCAATTGCTTGAAAATTATATGATAATGCACGGTGCGTCAAACAAAGCAGCGGATCCCAACCTCCCACTTTTGGTACATTACTTGTGGTATAAACATTATAGTACCCGGATAAGAAATATCAGTTATGAAGTTTTGGACATATGTCAAGAAGGATGGTGGAATTATGAAAGAAACACGAGTGATTGTCTGTGGCGGAAGAGATTTTGAAAACAAACAAGTTTGCTTCGAATATCTAGGCAAAATCGTTCCCGGAAGAAAAAATGTTACGATTATTTCCGGACACGCAAACGGCGCGGACAAATTTGGGGAAGAATATGCGGCGTTGCACGGTTTAAATTGTGTCGTGTTTAAGCCCGATTGGAAACAGTACGGCAGAGCAGCCGGTCCGATCAGAAACAAGCAGATGCTTGAATATGCAATTGAAGAAACGCCTCTCATTATTGCTTTTTGGGATGGGAAAAGCAAGGGAACCAAAAATATGATTGATCAGTCAAAAAAGGCCGGAGCAGAAGTTATCATAGTATACTATTAAGAAAGCAAAACCATCATGTACAGCAGATACAGAAATGTATCTGCTATTTTTATTTTCCCTATTGACAGCACGCTGCGTGCAGTTTTACGATGAAAGAAAAACAATCCGGAGGGATATATGAAAACGAAACTTATCTGCACGCTTTTGTCCGTCCTGTTGCTGTTTTCGGCCCTTTCTCTGCTTTCGTGCGGCCAATCTCAGCCAGGCGGCAATACATCCGAAAACGCCAGTCGCGATAAAAACGACGGCGTGAAAATATCAGACCTCGACTGGTACGTTGACGAGTATATTGCTGACGGGGAGCGGATGGTCGGCCTTGGCGTAACCAACAAATCCGACTACACGGTTGTGTACCTGAAGTTCACGTTCGCCGAGAAAAAAGAGCTCACCGAGGAAGAAAAAAGCCGGTACTTCGCTGATATCCATGAACTGCTGCAAATTGATGACAGCGATCTCGATGACGTCTCTGATTTTGAAGATTTGAAGACCGTCCCGATCGAAATGGAAGCAGATACCGAATACGTACTGTCTCCGAACGAAAGCATACCGTTGACTCCGCTCCATTACTACAACGGCTACTACTACGTGAGAAACCTTTCCCACTACGGTCTCGTTGAGCCGGATATTTTAACGGTCAAATATATCAAAGACAACCGGATCTATACGGAGTATTACGACTTCCGATCCCAGAAGTATACGGTTGAAAGCGAAACAACTTCTGCCTATGAGTGGACAGACGACGGGCTGGAGGACGTGCTGCCGAGGCCCGATGCCGTTTATGTGACCGCAGGCATCAGCGATGACGATTATTTCAGTTTTGACGTGTACGGCTGGAGCATCGAGGACTTCGACCGTTACGTGGATCAGTGTAAAGAAGCGGGATTTATCAACGATGTCTCTTCACATGACGGCTTCTATTCTGCGGATGACTCATCAAACCATAACGTAGACCTGTATTACGATGAAGATAATCATTCGATGTCAGGTACTATATCCGCAGACGATTGAAGGGCGGATTGGCCGAGCGCGAAAAAAACAACTCCTGTTATGACAATGACGTTCATTGATCTTACAACAGGAGCTGCCTTATGAAAGAATTGACGCTGCGGCAGGTATGCCGGGAAGTCGGAGTGACACGAAGAGCCGTACAGGGGTATGAAAAACGCGGCCTTGTAAAGCCATCGGGGAAGACCAAGCGGGGATATCTGTTATACAATGACGAAGCGCAGGAGAGAATACGGTACCTGAGAAGAATGCAGGAATACGGATATTCGCTGAAGGAAATCGTGGAGTTTGAGAAGAAAGAAACACACGAGCAGCTCGTTTCTCTTACCCAAAAGAGGAACGTTTTAGCGGATTATCTCTGTAAGATGAGAAGCGTTCTCGCAGAACTGGATGAAAAGATTGATCATATCAGAAAAAGATCGTGACCTGGGACGTCGCAAAAAACGATCCCCGCACAAAAAACACGGAACCGTAAAAAGCGGCTCCTTGTTTTTTTGTGTTCCAACTTCGGTACGCTCCATGTCCTATAATAATCCCGTAAAGGAATTCGTATAGGAGGGAGATAATTATGAGGAACCGAAACGCAGGCGCCAAACGGCGGGTGTTCATGGACATGGACGGCGTGCTGTGCGAATACAGACCGGATGCCGAAATCGCAGACATGGAGCAGGCGAGATTTTTCCGTTCTCTGCGCCCTCGGACGGCGACGGATCGATAGCATTTCGCGACTACATGGCGCTGTTCGAGCATGTAAAACTGCCCAAGAATCGGTAACAATTTTTGTCAACATAAGCAAAATAAAGTATGCTATAATGGAGAAAACGATGATTGAAACAAAAACGGAGATGACTGTTATGGAGAGTTTTGAACCGAAAAAGCTGGCGCTCTTCCGTATCTGGCAGATTCTGAAGGAACACAGCGACGATAAGCATCCGCTGACACAGGAGGCCATCGCCGAGCATCTTGAAAGGGATTACGGAATTGTAGTCGAACGAAAGGCGATCGGCCGCAATCTGTCGCTTCTCAAGGAGGCGGGCGTCGAGATCGCATCCGAACGTAACGGCAGTTATCTTGCGGTTCGGGAATTCGAGGATTCGGAGCTGCATATGCTGATCGACGGAGTGCTCGGCAGCCGCTATATTGCTGCCAGACATTCGGAAGATTTGATCGACCGCATCTGCAGTCTGTCGAACCGTTACTTCCGTTCGCGCGTGAAGCACATTCATTCCGCGGACGAGTGGGGCAAAACGGAAAATCAATCTCTGTTTTATAACATTGAACTGATTGACAATGCCATTGAAGACGGCAAGCAGGTTCACTATATCTACAACAAATACGGCATGGACAAGAAACTTCACAAAACGTCCGAGCAATACGTCAGTCCGTATTTGATGATCCTGCACAATCAGCACTATTATCTCATGGCATACAGCGAGTATTGGGGCAACATGGTGTTCCATCGCCTCGACCACATGACGAACATGACGGTTGTTGATCAGCCGGCAGTCAAACTCACCTCCGTCAAGGGATACGAAAACGGCATCAACTATAAGGAGCTTTCATCGGCGCTCCCGTATATGTATACGGATAAGCCTGAGCGGATCGAATTCCTCGCCGACGTCTCCGCGATCGATCAGGTTGTCGATTGGTTCGGGAGCGAGGCGCGAATCACCAAAACGGACGATGAAAAAAAGGTTCTCGTGAACGTGAAAACCAGCCCGAACGCAATGGCATACTGGGCGCTTCAGTATATCGACCACGTCGAAATCCTCTCCCCACCGTCGCTGAGAGAGAGAATAAAAGATTCTCTCGCCAATGCAATGGAAAAGTATCGGTAATTCAAAAATGCCTGTCGAAAAGACGGGCTTTTTGTTTTTAATGTCCCACATTCGGTACATTCGATGCGATAAAATGGTATCGTAAAAGAATAGGGAGGTGGAACTTATGCAGTTTTACAAGTTTGTGGGATGGATGCCGGAGGAGGAAGAATCGGAGGAGAAGGAGAGGTCGAGTCGTAGGCGGAAGAAGAGAATCCGTTCGCATGCCGTTGGTGAGGAGCCGCGGGGCATCGCCTATATCGAAAACGGCGGGAGCCGCGTGGTCATCTTTGTCGGCAGCACGAACGGGAACGAACTTACCTGCGGCGTTATCTCGGAAGGCGACATTGCGCTCGGGAAGGAGATCAAATCGTTCGCGCGCGGGCTCGGGCTTGCAAAAGTTTCGGACGAAATCGAAGAAGTCACATTCCACCGCATCAACAGCATGCTTGAAGAGGCAAGCAACCTCGACGTCATCGGGAATGAGGATGAGATTTGGGAGTATTTTAACCTTTACGGCATGACGCGCTACCGCTGCAAAGAAATCATCTGCGAGGACAAAATGTGTGACGCTGTTCCCCGTGAGAAGATTGAAACCTTGGCGACAGCCTGCTCCACGGGTGACTCACTCTCGGAGGAACTCGCCCGTATTTATGCAAGTCCGGCAAACAGAAAAACGGCCGGCCACCCCGTTCACTATGTGATTGAGACGGAGGACGAGACGGCGGAAGAAGAATCCTGCAAACTTCTTGCCGGGGCGCTCCATCAGGCCGGACGCGTGCGCAACAAGTGTTATACCGTCATGAACCTGATTTCGAACGACAACTACCCGCAGGCGGTACTCGAAAGTATTTACCGCATCAATACGGGCGGTGCCGTCGTGATTCGCTGGCACGAGAGCCGCATGGCAGTCGGAAGCCGCGGCATGATCGTGCCGGAGAGCGTGGAAAACCTCCTCTCCGTCATTCGCAGGTATCGCGATCGGGTCCAGACAGTTCTCTGCCTGCCGCCGTGCTGTCACAGAACGATCGAGGACGTCAAGGAAGGCCTCCCCGGCGTTACGTTCGTCGAGATCACGGAAAACATCCGAAGCGGGGACGCTGCCAAAGACTGCCTCCGGGAATATGCGAAAGCGAATAGGGTAAGGTGTGATCGGGAACTGTTCGGCGGTATGGAGGACGGGCGGGAATATTCTGTGACGGAGCTGAAGCAGACGTTCGACGACTGGTACCACAAAAAGCTCAAAAACGTCGTCTATCCGGCATATCGAAATATCAACACCGTCGTTTCCACGAAGCCGAAAGGCACGGCGTATGACGAACTGATGGGCATGATCGGGTTGACGGAAGCCAAAAAGGTCATCGGTCAGGCGTTCAATTTTGCCAAAGCGCAGAAACTCTATGGAGATAGGATGCAGGCCGCAGGGAAGCCGTCGTTCCACATGATGTTCACGGGTTCTCCCGGAACGGCAAAGACGACGGTGGCGCGGCTGTTCGCGAAGCTGATGAAGGAAAACGGACTGCTCCCGAAAGGACAGATGGTGGAGGTCGGACGGGGAGATCTCGTCGGTATGTATGTCGGTTGGACGGCGAAAATCGTCAAGAAAAAGTTCGAGGAGGCGTCGGGAGGCGTCTTGTTCATCGACGAAGCCTATTCGCTTGCCGACCGGAACGGCGGCTCCTTCGGCGACGAAGCGATCAACACCATCGTGCAGGAGATGGAGAATCACCGTGACAACACCATCGTCATTTTCGCGGGCTATCCGAAAGAGATGGCAGACTTCATCGCGAAGAATCCCGGACTCAGGTCGCGCATTGCCTACCACGTTCCCTTCGCCGATTACGATACGGACGAACTTTGCAAGATCGCCGACCTCATCGCCCAAAAGAAGGGATTGACGCTGACGGACGGTGCACGGGAAAAACTCGTTCATGTGTTCGACTCCGCGAGAACCGAGGACGATTTCGGCAACGGGCGCTTTGTCCGCAACACGATCGAGCAGGCGCTTATCTGTCGGGCGTCGCGGCTGATGGCAGAGGGCGTTTGTGACGACGCGGCGATCACGACTATCGACGGAGACGATATTGTCTTTGTGCCGGCGGAGAAGCCTGCAAAGCACGCACTGGGGTTCTGCTGATATGGGTGCCGTATTCGGTACGCGTGATATGGCGGAACCGTATCGCTATGAACGGATCACTGCAAAAAACGGAAGCTCCCGCAAACAAGAACTTCCGTTTTTTGTAGTATTGAAAGACAAAATCAAACGTCCGAACCGGCGGCGCGCACGAGTTCTTCCCAAACCTTCACCATTGCGTAGGTGTCCAGTTCGCAGTACTTGAGCAGCTGATGCCGCGCGGTTTCCTGCGATTCGGGGTCCATATCCTTTATTTTCGGGAAGATCGACATCGCCTCACCGCCGTTGTGAACACCTTCGAGATTGTGATAGTCGAGGCTCGGATCGTTCGGGAACAACGCCGGCAAAACGCTCTTGATGGAGAATGAGCCGCCCATGTCCCGGTTGTAGTAAAGCCCGCCTTGAAACGGCTCGAGCAGATCGACGATGTTGTCGCGGATGTTCATAAGATGTTCAGCCAGATCAGGGAAATATTCGGCAAGTTCCCGGATGCGCGTACACTCAAAGGCTTTGTTGTACGCCGTGACGCACACGTTCATCGGGATATCATGAACCAGCCGTTCGGCAAGAGCGCGGCGCGGATCTTCCCCCGATTCGGCGAGAAATTCTTCGTGCTTCAGCTCGCCGCCCTCTTTTTCGATGTAGTGGAGCGAATATTGGAACGGGATCTGCGAATACGGATGCGTTCCGACATACAGCGGAATGACCGGCTGCATCGTCTCAAAGTCGAGAAAGTATAGCGGATAAGACAGTTTTTTGAGGAAGTCCCGGATCTTCTCGCGATCAATATACGGCGGTCGGTCAAAGAGCGCGAACTCGATCTGCCGCTGCTGCTTCTCGCTCTTGATGGTCGGCTCTGCGAGCAGCGATTCAAACGAAGCCTGCCCTCTGTGGTAGTAGGCGATTTTCTTGTCAAATCGCATCCGATACAGATCGAACACGGACGGCTTCGGCAAATGGCGCGAACAGTAATTCCAAAAGGCACATTGGTATGGCTTCTGGCAGTTTACGGACAAATCGATCGCCGGCTCTTCAGGAGAATTGAGAATCCGCTCGGCAATGGAAAGGTTGGCCGAAATGTTGCGTTCCTCGTCAACGACTGCATCCCACACGTCCGAAACGGTGAACAGTTGATCAAGCATGAGCGTTCCGTTGAAGACATAGTCGCCATAGATGCAAACGAGATGGGTGCCGGTCAGATGCACGCCGCAATGCTCAAGGACGTATTTCTGGTACGCGACGTCGGCGATGTACACGGGTTTATCGTCCTGATCGTCGCTCTCATGCTTTGTCGAGCTTTTGACTTCGTAAATCGCCCATCCGTCGCCGTCTTTGCGGAGAATATCGACGGCGCAGTACAGTCCGTTATAGGAAAACGACGCCTCGCAGATATTTTCAGTTCCTTTCTCCATTTCGGCGGCGGTCTTTTCGATCATGGCGGACAGATCGAGCTTCCCGTCGCGGCAGGTCGTGACCTCCACATAGTCGCCGAACAAACGCATGGCGAGATCGCCGACCTCGTTGCCGGCCTCCATGCGCGCGAGCACTCTTTCGTCGATAACGGCGACCTCCGGCATATACTTGCGGAGCCACGCCATCTTCGGACATTGCCACAATCCGCAATATTTTGATTTCGATAGACTGACCATGCCGACCTCCCGTGTGAAATAGCGGTACTGATGATATTGTAGCACGAATTTTGTGTATTCGCAACTAATACGGAGGAGTTTTGCAGAAAAGAACGAATTGACAGCGGGCCGGTGTGGCGGTATACTGAAAGCGGTTGGTATTATACAAATTTTTGCAATAAAAGGAGAATAATTTACCATGATGGACGTATCTTTGCTTAAAACCGTTTCGGGCTTTGAGAATATAATACGCGACAGACTCAAAGAAGTTGTGCGGGAAGAGATGATTCCGTGTATTTCCGGTTTTATGGGGAAAATATATTCGCCCGATGTGTCGGTCAGGTTTTCCGATAGAATTGTCAAGTCTAAATACAGACCGACGCCAAAGCAGCAGCAGGCCTTGACTGACAAACTGCGGAAGCTGATTCAAAAACTGAAGAAAATGTGTCCGAACATAAACATAGCAAATGAACTTGAAAAGATCGTTGAAGCGGAGAACCCTGCCGATGAAATAAGCGATGCGGTATACCGTGAACTTTTGGACCTTCAATACGAGGGGGAAATCGGTCCGTTGTTCCGCTCGATCGTGTTCACGATCAAGGCATTGAAAGTTCATACAAAGATAAAGCTGGGTGAATATCATCCCGCCACCCAAACAATCACGATGTATCGCAAAGCGATCAGCCAAATGTGCGAAGGCGGGCGATATAACTATGATTCCGTATTCCTTGCGACATTAGCGCACGAAACGTTTCACGCTTATCATCACGCGGCATGGAGCGATGAAAACGGGGCGCTCGACCGGTGCGAAGAGCGGGCGCAGAAGCGTGACTTTGCTGTTGTAGCCGAAAGTCTTGCCAAAGCTTATGAAATCATGGTTTGTCGAGAATTGGGCTGGTCGAGGAGCGGAAATGGCGTTCTGGCAGAATACGGTCAGGACAGCCTGATGAGACTGGAGGACTTCGATATCGAAACCTACCCCTATTGCGGCGCAACGGTATTTTGCAATTGGAATGACATTGACGAGATGGCATTCCGGAAGATTTTCGAAGTTTCACTGCTCGATTGGAATCTTCCCGCCCGTCAGATCAAGAGCAAGTACGACGAACGGCTGGCGGACGATATTTGGTGAAACAGCAATAATCTGACACGCGCCGTCTGGGTATAAAGGGATTTCCCGGACAATGCCATATTTGCAGGTAACAGATTTACCGTAACGGGAGAATAACTGTGTGGCAATATCGAAAAGCCGAACGGCAATGTCCGCGATCAGGCGAAGGATTCCGAAAAAGACAATATCCCCAAAGAATTATTGGCGGTATTGATATCGCTCAGCAGGTGGCGTCTGAACCGGAAAGTGAAATAGGCAACGTTTACGTACTTGTCGTGAGAGAAATAATATAAACTTCTTGAAGGGAGAATCATATATCCGGAAAGCACGGACTTGATCTCAAAAATCTCTGATCGTGCGGTGTTTATTCTTGCATTTTTGGCCTGTATGTGCTATCATAATTAAAATATTCTCCGGCGGGCGAAGAAAATCCCGACGGACGTTCCTGTCCGGGCAGCCGGCAGACAAAAACAATATGAAAGAGGCCGGAATCCATGAAAGCGGTATCTGTTTTTTGCCCTCACGATATCAGAATTCTTGAAATCGAAAAACCGAAAGTCGGGCCGAAGGACGTGCTGTGCAAAGTCAAATACTGCGGCATATGCGGAACGGATCTGGCCATCATCAGCGGCGAGACCAGTCTTGTCAGAGAAGGCCGGATCAAATACCCGGTTCGGATCGGGCATGAATGGTCAGGCATTGTCGAAGAGGTGGGGGAAGAAGTCAAAGATTTCAAACCCGGCGACCGGATCGTATCCGACAATGCGGTGACGTGCGGACAGTGCGATGCCTGTCTGGCGGGGCGTTACAGCGCCTGCAAAAACGTCCGCGCTCTCCGAACGGTAAACGCATGGGACGGCGCCTTTGCAGAATATGAAATCATGCCATACTGGCATATCCATAAACTGCCGGACAGCATTTCCC